>CAZNNA010000074.1:0-12347 GCA_964573825.1 uncultured Treponemataceae bacterium | reverse complement strand
CATAGGCGAGCTCGCCGAGTCAGCGCTCCCTAAGGACGGCGAGCCCGAGCCCGCGCGGACGAGGCTGGCGTGAGCCTCCGCGTCGTCGTCCTGGCCTCAGGCGAGGGCACGAACCTACAGGCCTTGCTCGACGCGACCGGAGCGGCCGGGCCATCCCCGGGACCGAGCCTCCCCGGCGCCCGGGTCGTCGCCGTGGTATCCGACCGCCCGGGCGCCCGCGCGCTCGAGCGAGCGGCCGAGGCCGGCGTACCCGCCCTGCCCCTGCCCCGCCCCCGGGGCTGCGAGCGCCGGGCCTACGACGCGACCCTCGCCGACGCGGTCGCCTCCTACGAGCCCGACCTCGTCTTCCTCCTCGGGTGGATGCGCCTCCTGTCGGGGGCCTTCCTCGCTCGATTCCCGGGGCGGGTCGCCAACCTGCACCCGGCCCTGCCCGGCGCCTTCCCCGGCGTGCGCGCCATAGAGCGGGCCTTGGCGGCCTACCGCGCCGGCGCCGTAGCGGGCACGGGCGCCATGACCCACCTCGTCCCGGACGAGGGCGTGGACTCGGGTCCCGTCATCATGACCGAGGCCGTGCCCATAGGACCGAGCGACGACCTCGCGACCCTCGAGGCCCGCGTCCACGCCGCGGAGCGGCGGCTCGTCGTGGCCACCGTGGCCCGTTTCGCCTCGGGCGACATTCCGTTATCGTAAAGGATGGTTGACATGCCCATAGCGCTCCTATCCGTATCCGACAAGACCGGCCTAGCTAGCCTGGCCCGCGCGCTCTCCGCCGCCGGGTATCGCATACTAGCCTCGGGCGGCACGGCCAAGGCCGTCGCCGACGCGGGGCTCCCCGTCGAGGAGGTAGCCGCGTACTCAGGCTCCCCGGAGATACTCGGGGGCCGCGTCAAGACGCTCCACCCGGCCATACACGGCGGCATCCTCTCCAGGGGCACCGAGTCGGACCGCGCGGAGCTCGCCTCCCTCGGCTGGTCCGAGATAGACCTGGTCGCCTGCAACCTCTACCCCTTCGAGGCGACCGCGGCGCGACAGGGGGTCGACGAGGCCGCCTGCGTCGAGGAGATAGACATTGGCGGCGTGGCCCTCCTCAGGGCCGCGGCCAAGAACCACGCGCGCGTGGCCGTGGCCTGCGACCCGGCGGACTACGCCGGGCTCGAGCGGGAGCTGGCTGAATCGGGAACCGTCTCGGCCGAGACGCGACGCCGCCTAGCGGTCAAGGCCTTCGCGCTCTGCGCCCGCTACGACGCCGCCATAGCCTCCTGGCTCGACCCGGCCTCCGGCGCCGGGCTCTTCGGCTACGCCGCCCAGGGCCTGCGCTACGGCGAGAACCCGCACCAGGAGGCCTGGCTCTATACCGGCGCGCCGGGCTCGGGTCCCCTGGGCGGCCGCGTCCTCCAGGGCAAGGAACTATCCTATAACAACCTCCTTGACCTCGACGCCGCCTGGCGCGCCGCCGCCTCCTTCGACGGTCCCGCGGCCGTCGTCGTCAAGCACCTATCGCCCTGCGGCGTCGCCGAGCTCACGCCCGGCGTCGCCGAGCTAACATCCGGCGATCACGCGTCTCCGGCTAAGGCCCTCGAGGCCGCCATAGACTGCGACCCGATCTCGGCCTTCGGCGGCGTCGTCGCCGTCAACCGCCCCTTCGACGGCGACTGCGTCCGCGCGCTGGGCCAGACCTTCGTCGAGTGCGTAGCCGCGCCGTCCTTCAGCGACGAGGCCCGCGAGCTCCTAGCCAAGCGCAAGAACGCCCGCCTCCTCGAGCTAGGCGAAGAAGGCCTCGCGGCCGCCCGGTCGGGCGGGACCGAGACGCGCTCGATACTCGGCGGCTTCCTAAGGCAGGAAATCGACCTCGGAGACCCGGCGGGCGCCGAGTGGAAGGCCGTCTCGGCCCGCGAGCCGACCGAGGCGGAGCTCGCGGCGCTCCGCTTCGCCTGGCGCGCCTCCGTCTCGGCCAAGTCCAACGCCATCGTCCTGGCCGCGCCCATAGCGGCGGAAGGCGACGCGCGCGGTCTCGGCTTCGCCACCGTCGGCATAGGCTCGGGCCAGCCCAACCGCGTGGACTCGGCGCGCATAGCCGTCGCCCGGGCGGGCGGGCGCGCCAGGGGCGCCGTCCTGGCCTCGGACGCCTTCTTCCCCTTCCCCGACTCAGTCGAGGTCGCGGCCGCCGCCGGCGTAAGCGCCATAGCCCACCCGGGCGGCTCCATCCGCGACGCCGAGAGCGTGGCCGCGGCCGACGCCGCGGGCATGGCCATGGTGGCGACGGGAGTGAGGCATTTTAGGCATTGAGGGAGCAAAGCGGAGGACCTGGGGGGAAGTAGCCAGAGCCAGTAGCTAGTAGCCAGAGCCAGTAGCTAGTAGCCAGTAGCCAGTAGCTAGTAGCCAGTAGCTAGTAGCCAGTAGCTAGTAGCCAGTAGCTAGTAGCCAGTAGATACCGCTGTGCTATAGTTTCACTAGATCATGAAGAGGAGGGCGCCGAGCGACTGGCGCCACTCCCCGATAAACAGGATGATTGATGGCATAGATTAACATTCCGGTCGCCCGATGACGGCTCCTGGATTCTGGATTCCCCTCTTCCATTCTGACTACTGTCTACTGACTACTTCCTCCTACACCCTCCCCCTTGCCGCGACCGTATAGCCCCTATACACTTATCCCATGCGATGGGATACCGACGCGCGCAAGGACGTCCTCTATACCTTCATGGAGCTCGTGGACAAGGCCGGGGCCGTCAAGGACGCGTCCATGGACTTCGGGACGGGCGTGACGCTGACGGCTCCCGAGGTACACGCTCTGGCGCGCATAGCGGCGACGCCCGGCCTGCACGCGACGGCCCTGGCGGAGGCTACGGGAGTGACGAGGGGCGCCGTGGCGCAGCTCCTGGCCCGCCTGGAACGTAAGGGCATGATACGCCGCGAGCCGGACCCCGGCAACGCGTCGAGGCGGCTCATAGCGCTCACCCTCCTCGGCAAGAAGGCGGTCGCGGGCCACGAACGCTTCCACGAGCGGCTCGACGGGCATTTCCTGGGGCTCCTCGACCGCGTTCCCGACCTTCGCCTCGGTTTCCTATCGCAGTTCATGGAACAGGCGCTCAAGGCCCTCGACGATTACGAGACATGACGAGCGAACGACTACGAGCGATAAGGCTTAGCCTAGCTGTATAGGTGCTATACACTTTCAATCGATGAGTGTATAGATACTATACGCTATCGCCATGGAGAAAGGATGAGATGACGATGATACGGATACTAACGATAGTCCTGGGCGCTCTCGCGATGCTCGCCCTTGCGCGCCTGGCCGCGGCGCTCGCCGACGGGCGATCCAAGGCGCCGGGGCGCTCGGTCGAGCGGATACGGGCGCCCGGCGGCTCCGAATTCTTCCGCGTGCACGCGGGCATCAACAACGCCTACCTGCTGCCCTGCGAGGCCGGCTGGCTCCTCGTCGACACGGGCTACCCCGACGACTACGCCCGCTTCAAGGCGGCGGCGGAGAGCGTCGGCGTGGCGATACCGTCGATCCGGTATCTGTTCCTGACGCACGCCCACGACGACCACGCGGGCTTCGCCGCCGAGCTCATCCGCGAATCCGGCTGCTCCCTCGTCGTACCGGCCCTCGCGCTCAAGGAACTGGCGGCGGGCCGCATGAGCTGGAACGGCAAGGCCGTTACGCGCCGCATAGCCGCGGCCTCCTGGCTCTACGGCGTCGTCAAGCGGCGAGACCTGCGCTACCCGCCCCTATCCCCGCGCGAGGGCGACGCTATCCTTGACGGCGAGGCCGACGCGGGCGCCCTCTGCCCGGGGATAGCGGGTCGCTTCGTGCCTACGCCCGGCCACAGCCCCGACTCGTACTCGCTCGTCCTAGACGACGGCCGGGCCTTCGTGGGCGACGCGGCGATGAACTACCTACGGGCCTTGGGCGCCGACTACCGGCCCATCTTCGTGAGCGACGAGGAAGAGACCCGCCGCAGCCTCGCCCTGCTCCTCGAGCGAGGCGTTAAGGTGCTATACACCGGTCATGGTCCGGCCTTCGGCTCGGGAGAGCTAGCGCGTCACGCCCACGCGGCCCGATAGGTCGAAGGGCAGGGAGAACTCAGGCAGGAAGGCCAGGCCCGTGGCCACGCGGCCCCTACCCTCCAAGCGGTAGGACACGGCGGCGAGCCGTATGACCTGGTCCAGGAGCGAGCGGCTCATGTCGGAGAAGTTCATGGTCAGGTAGAGGCTGGCCGTGGCCGAGCCCATTTCGGGCACGGTAAAGGCCCTGGCCAGGCTATCCGAGGCCCAGTAGCGCCCCTCGCCGTACAGCCTATAATCGAGCGCCGAGAACGTGAGCGGGAACGCGTTGGGGTTGTCCACCGCGAGGTCGACGCGCAGCTTGGTATTGATGAGCTCGTCCTTGAGGATGAGTATGCGGCTGACCGTCAGCGTTGGCGCCATGACGCGCGGCACCTCGAGCGAGGCGCTCGCCGAGGCGGAGCGCGCCGAGCCGTCGCGGTCGACGTAGGCTAGGGTCGCCGATAGCTCGAGGGGCAGGAGGGGCTCGCGTCCCGCTGGCAAGGCAAGCTCCAGGGTGAACGGATAGGACGACGATCCGTTACCTTCCTCCCTACCGCCGGTCTCGGCGGCGGCGAGAGGCCCCTCGGCGCGGCCCTCGGTACGCGCGGAGCCGAGGGAGCAGAGGTAGGACGGGGCGCCCGCCTCGAGCGCGACGTCGCTCCGGACGTCGATGCGGCCGCTCGCGCGGACGCGATTCAGGCCGAGGGCCTCGCAGCGAAGATCGGCCACGGATAGCTCGACGACGGCCGGCTCGGGCGGCGGGGGCGGGCTCGCGCAGGATACGAGGGCTAACGCTGCGGAGGCGAGGCAAGCGACGCGAAGCCCCATCGTCGGCAGGCTCACGAAAGAACGCCCCGGAAGTAGGTCGAGGCGCCGCCCATGATCATGTCGATGGAGACGGCCGTCAGCACGAGGCCCATGAGGCGCTCTATGGCGGCCAGGAGCTGGACCCCGAGGACGCGCTTGAAGGTAGCCGACAGGAAGAGGCTGGCCATGGTGACGGCCATGGCTATGGCCAGGGCGGCTATCCACATGGGCATGCGCGACGGATCCTCGGCGGCCACGAGCATGGCCGTGGCTATGGCCGAGGGACCGGCTATGAGGGGCACGGCTATGGGCACGACGAGGGGCTCGCCGTCGCCGGGGCCCTCGCCCATCTTGGCGCCGGAACCGGGGAAGATCATGTTGACGGCGATGAGGAAGAGGATGACGCCGCCCGCGGTCCTGAGGCTCGCGTCGCCTATGCCCAGCACGCCGAGCGCCGCCCGCCCGCCTACCATGGACAGCACCAGGATCAGGGTGGCCACGCCGACCTCGCGCAGGATGACCCGCGTCCTGCGCGCGGGGCTCACGCGCTCGAGCGCCGTAATGAAGAGGGGTATGTTACCGAGCGGGTCGGTCACGAGTATGAGCACGAGCGCGGCGTGCAGGAAGCGGCTGTCCATGGGGTTCCTCCGGGCCCCTACCGGGGCCATGCCCCTACCGGGGCCTTACGACGGGCAGTATAGCGAAGGGCTCTCGCCTACGCTAGCTTAGGAATCGTTCTCTCGAGGTAGGCCCTCGCCGCCAGCTGCTCGGCGAGGGGATTCTCCAGCTCCAGCGAGACCCAGCGCTCTGGTAGGTAGGCGGCGTAGCGGGCCAGGTAGTCGAGGTCGCCCAAGGCGGCGTACTCGTGGTGGTCCCAGGTACCGGCCCAGTGGTTGGGCACGCCGACCCTGATGGCCGAGACGTGGCAGCAGCCAACGGGATAGCGCGCGAGCTGGGATAGGACCGTCGCCTCGTAATCGAGGCGGCCGGCCAGGCGGGCGCTCTCCAGGTGAGAGAAGTCGGGGCAGAGCCCGCCGGGACGGGGCTCGCCCTCGAGCTCGGCGTCCTCGGCCGGGTCGTCGACGTTCTCTATATAGATGCGCGCGGCGTGGGCTGGCGGCAGGGGGCCGTAGGGGTGGGAAGTGGCGCGAGGATGGATGTTGAAGGCCTCGGAGCCGAAGCGCTCGGACAGGTAGGCTATCTCGTCGGGACCGCAGTCGGAGCGCAGGTGCACGTGGGGGATGCGGAGGCCCGGCAGGGACTCGAGCTCGGCGTAGAGGGCGCGCCGCTCGGAGAGGGTCAGGCAGGTCGGGAAGAGGGCTATATGCGTGGTACCCGTCGCGCGGAGCGCGGCGATGAAGGCTGGGATGCGGTCTTTCTTCGTGCTGGTCAATCCTGGTAGAATGGTCATGGGGGACATCATGGGCCGCGGCGACCGACGGGTCAAGGCCGCCCCTCCCCAGAGGAGGCGCCGTGTACCACCCCAAGACCGACGAGTTCGACGCCGCCATGAAGGCCATGTTCGACCGCATAGACCACGCCCTGGAGGATCGCTACGGCGGCACATGGAGGCTCAGGCGTAATCGCCCGGAGCGAGGCGAGACGGCCAACCCCGAGGCCGACGGGCTCTTCAACGTGGGCGTCTTCTTTACCCCGGGCTTCGGTAGCCGCCTCGGGCGGGGCTACCTGGTGGAGATCGTCCTGGCCACCGAGGAGCCCGTGCCGGCGGCCCGCCGCGCCGAGATAGAGGAGACGGTCCGCGACCTCCTCGTCGATCTACTGCCCGAGTACTTCCCCGGCCGCGACCTGCGCGTGGAGCGCGACGGCTCGATGTACAAGATCCACGGCGACCTGGGGCTCGGGAGGGCCTAGGGGCCCCGCCGGCCGGCTAGGCCGCGACGGCTATCCAGGCCCCGTAGGCAATGAGCCCCTGGGCGGCGTAGTAGGTGGATAGCACGGCCACGTCGGCCAGGCGGAAGTGCCGGCCGAACATGCGATAGGACAGGACCCCGTCGGATACGGAGAAGAGCAGCGCCCCGGCGAAGAAGGTCGAGCGCACGCCGAGCGTCGCCCGGTACGCGTCGGCGAAGCCGGCCAGGATGGTCATTGCGGCGAGCCCGGAACAGTAGGCAACGGCGATGAGCCTATGGTTCGGATGCCGCGAGAGGAGCCTCCCGAACAGTACGTAGGCGTAGAGCCCGAAATAGGCCAGCGTCACGACGAGGGGCGCGGGCGCGGAGGCCAGGCCCGACAGGGCGAAGGCGACGATATAGCACAGGTGGCCGAGCAGGAAGGCGACGGTGCCCTTCTTTAGGTGGCGCGCCTTGTCGAGGAGGAAGATATCGCCCGCCAGGCCGAAGGCCAGGCCGAGCGCGACGGCGACGTAGGCGGGACCGACGGCGCCGATACCGCCGGGTCGATAGGCGGCTCCTACGGCCAGGGCGACGAGGAGGAAGCAGACGGGCAGGCCCTTGAGCGGCGGCGCCGCCTTCCAGCGCAACTGCCTGGCCGCGATGGCGGCCGCGGCGCACAGGACGTAGGCCGTAGCAATGATGGTCATGATCCCTCCCCTCCATACAGTCACGGTAAACCGAGCGCCTGTCAACCGATCGCCCGGGGCCGCCGAATCCCTCGTCGCCTCATGGAAAAACCCTCGCGAGCGCCTTACACTTCTCGCGTGACCATGCAAGAACGTAACGACGACTCGAAGCTGCTCAACATCGTGGAGTCGGCCATGGCGGCCGGCGACACCGCCTCCATAGCCCAGGCCCTCGTGGACGCCCTGGCGCCCGTGCTCGGGGCGGACGCCTGCTACCTCTCCTTCTGGAACGCCGCCCGCGGCGTCGCCGAGCCGGCCGCCGCCCGGGGGCCGCATCGCGGCGACTACCGGGGCTTCCGCGTCGAACCGGGGGAACGCAACCTGACGGCCAAGGTCGTCTCAGACAGAATTACCGTAAAGGTCGAGGACGCCCTGCGCTCCGAGTACGTCAGCGAGCGCATAGCCCGCTATTTCAAGGCGGGCTCCTTCCTGGCCCTGCCGCTCGAGCTCGACGGCAAGGCCCTGGGCGCCGTCATCCTGGCCTTCGCCGAGGCCAGGACCTTCAGCGACGACGACGTAGCCCGCGCCGAGAGGGCCGCCCGCGTCGCCTCCTTCGCCGTATCGCGCTCGCGGCTCCTCGACGAGGAGCGCAGGCGGACGGAGGAGCTCGCGGCGCTCAACTCCATCGGCATAGCCATAAACTCCGATCGCCGCTTCGATCGCGTCGTGGAGACCATCCTGGAGCGCTGCCGGGACATCGTCGAGCTCGACACCTTCTACGTGGCGCTCTACGACGAGGCCTCGGAGGAGCTCGAGTTCCCCCTCTTCTACGACGGCGGGAGGCGCCTCTCGCCCGGGCCTCGCCACGTAGGCTCGGAGGACAGCCTCTCCGGCCATATCCTCCGAACGCGCTCGCCCCTACTTATCCCGGATACGCTGGCGCCCGAGCTCAACGCCACCTTCCGCCTCCAGCACGTGGGGGGCATCTACTCCCGATCCTACATGGGCGTGCCGCTGCTCTACGGCGACAAGGTCCTCGGGCTCATGTCCGTACAGAGCCGGCGCCCGCACGCCTACGCGCCCCAGCAGCTACGGCTCATGGAGACCATAGCGGCCCAGTCGGCCATAGCCATAGAGAACGCCAGGCTCTACGCCGAGCTCGAGCGCCTTTCCGTCACCGACGGGCTCACCGGGGCGTATAACTTCAGGCGGCTCCTGGAGCTCGGCGCGGGGGAATTCAGCCGGGCCCAGCGTAGCGGGCGGAGGCTATCGGCCCTCTTCCTGGACATAGACCATTTCAGGGGCTTCAACGAGCGCTACGGCCACTCCGTAGGCAACGAGGTACTCAAGGCCGTGGCCGGGGCCGTCAAGGGCTGCATACGGGACGTAGACTCCCTGTCGCGCTTCGGGGGCGAGGAGTTCGTCGTCCTGCTCCCCGAGACCGCGGGCCCGGCCGCCGCCGCCGTAGCCGAGCGCGTCCGCGCGGCGATAGAAGCGCTCCGCGTGCCTACAGAGGCCGGCGAGCTGTCGGTCACCGCCAGCGTCGGCTGGGCCTCCGCGGAAGGCGGCGCCCGGGACTTCCAGGCCCTCATGAACGCTGCCAACGACGCCGAGCGCCTGGCCAAGGCCCGCGGGCGCAACCGGGTCGAGGGCGGGGCGTAGGGCCTACGAGCCCCGAGCCGCTACTTTTCCCCTGTAAGCGTGCTCTAGCCTTGTAACGTCGGCTCCGGCGCGTACATACTTAGGCCATGAAGAGAAGCCAGGCAAGCGACGCCCCCCCCTTCCCCGCGGGCTCCAAGGTACTAGCGCGTATACATCCCCTAGAGCTGGAGAGAGGCATACTCATACCCGGGCATCGGCTGGAGCCGCTACGCAACGCCTCGCTGCCGCCGTGGCTCGTCGAGATAGAGGACGAGGGCGGGCACGCCCTGGACTCGAGGACGGTGGGGCTGTCGCTCAGCGACGCGGCGCTCTTCTACCGGCTCTTCGGGCAGGCGGCCTTTCCCTTCATGGTCCTGGGCCAGGCGGACAGCAATCGCCAGGCCCTGGAGCGAGGCCAGGACGCCATCATACGCATAGTGGCCTTCGACGCCGCCGCCTTCTACGGTCGCCACGGCCTCGCGGCCGGCGACTACGCCTGCCTCGAGCTCCTGGACGAGAGCGGGGAGCGCTTCCGCCTAACGGCCGTCAGGGCGGCGGATATAACCGCCGACGAGCGCGAGGCCTTCCTCTCCGCGCTGGCGGAAGGCGCTTCCCTGGCGACGGGCGAGTCGAACGGCTCCATGGATCCCGCGCAATGCATCAGGGCTACCTTCGCCCGGTGCCCAGCGAGCGTGCTCTCGTCGCCCAAGGCTTCCTTTAGCGAGTTCTTCAACGAGGGCAGGCTGCTCGAGCTCAGGGAGTTCGGAGGCTCGTCCTTCCTCTGCGCCAAGGGCCAGCTACTGGCGCCGACGGAGCGGCACGATCCGTCGGAGTTCGGCGACGCCTCGGAGCTGGAGCGGGCCTTCATCGAGGCCGACCTTTCTATCACCGAGGACGAGGTAGCCGCCTTCGTGATGGACGCGCTCCACGCGGGGCGGCCCGCGGCCGAGGGCGTCGGACGGGCCCTGGCCGGGCTCGACGAGGCGGGCCTCCCCGCCCGAGCGAGGAAACGACTAACGAGCCTAGCCCTCGACTTCGCCGACGAGGTGGCGGGAAGCTACGATCCGGAGGCGGAACCGGAGGAGGTCGCCGGGATACGATCGTCGCTCCTCGACCTCCATAGCGAGTTCATCGCCTGGATGCGCCGGGTAGGCGGCTTCGTCTCGGATCCGCGCGACATGGAGTCGGAGACGTTCTCGAACCTCTTCAGCCTCATGCGCCACGTCTCGCAGCTCATAGCCATAACGAACGAGCTAGCCGTCCCTTACGAGGACTACGACGAGGTCGACGGCGAGGTCGACGGCGCGCCGGACGTCGAGGCCTTCCTGGGAGAGACGACGCGCGAGCTACCCAGGCTCGGATCCCTGGCTCGCGCCCTGATGGACGACGCGACGACCGAGCTCAGGGGGCCTCGCCCGGGCGGCAAGCCCGCTCGGCGACCGGCGGCCAAGGAACGGCGGGAACGCCGAAAGGCCCCGCCATCGCGCCGCGGGAAAGAGCCGCGGAGGCCCGACTCGCTCAAGACCTACGTCATCCAGGCCAGCCTCTCGGACATCGAGCCGCCCATCACGCGGGATCTCTACGTCCCGGGCAATAGGACCCTCGCGGAGCTCAACTCGATCCTACAGGCGGCCTTCGGCTGGCAGGGCAGGCACCTGCACCTCTTTCAATGGAAGGGCCTCACCTACGGGGAGCCGTCGCCGGACGACTTCGAGCCGGTGATCGACGAGGGAGGGGTCACCCTGGACGACCTCAACCCGCGCCGCGGCAGCGTCATGGAGTACGTCTACGACTTCGGCGACGGATGGGTCCACGAGCTCCGCTTCATCTCCTGGAAGAAGGCCGGCGCGCGAGACCGCGAGTACCCGGCCTGCCTCTCCGGCGCCCGCGCGGCGCCTCCCGAGGACTGCGGCGGCCTTCCCGGCTACGCTACCCTCGTCGAGGCCCTGGCCAAGCCGGCGCGCGCGAGGAGCCGGAACGAGAAGGAAGCGCTGGCCTGGGCCGGCCGCTGGGATCCCGAGCGCTTCGATATCGACGCGGTCAACGAGCGCCTGTCCCGGATGGGCTAGCGACCCGGGCCGCCCCCGCCCCGTAGAGCCGAGAGCGCCTTCGCGGCCCAGGTCCCCGGCCATAGGCCCTCGAGGGCGAGCAGCGCCAAGGCAAGGCAGCCTTGCGCCGCCCCTAGGCAGAAGAAGATCACGTGCAGGGGATTGACGTCGGCGAGCATCAGGCATTGGATGGCGATCCAGCCGAGCATGACGCAGCCCATCGCCCCGCTCGGATAGCCGGCCCATCGCCTGGAGGTCAGCGCGGGTACGGCGGCGGCCAGGTTCCCGAGCCCTATGAGCCCGAAGAGCAGGATGCCGGGAATCAGGAAGGTGTCGAAGGGCGCGTTGACGAGCGCGTCCGTGGAGATGCCCATGGGCCCGTTCGGCTCGAGCAGCGCCGCTAGCCCGCCGGCCACGCCTCCGAGGCCTATGAAGATATGCAGGGCGGATAGCAGGCGACGGATGGCGCGCATCGGGGACTCCTCAGGACTCAGGATCGGGCAATACGAAGGGAGCCGTCCCCGAGGGGAGACGGCTCCTCATCGCTTCGTGATTTTAGGAAATCAGTTACTTCTTTACGTTATAGAATGCCTTCATACCAGGATACGCGCCAGGCCGCTCCGCGTCCTGCCGTGAGCGGTTCGGGCTCTCGCCCGAACCGGCTACGCAGTACATCGCGGAGTACCCGCCTTATTTCTTGACGTTGTAAAAAGCCTTCATGCCAGGGTACGCGCCAGGCCGCTCCGCGTCCTGGCGTAAACGGATCGGGCAGACGCCCGAACCGGCTACTCAGTATGCATCGCCTCGTGATCCAAGGCAATCAGTTACTTCTTTACGTTATAGAATGCCTTCATACCAGGATACTCGGCGATGCCTTCCATGGCGTCCTCGATGCGCATGAGCTGGTTGTACTTGCAGATGCGGTCGGTGCGGCTCATGGAGCCGGTCTTGATCTGGCCGGTCTCGAGCGCCACGGAGAGGTCGGCGAGGAAGGTGTCCTCGGTCTCGCCGGAGCGGTGGGATATGACGGCGGTGTAGCCGGCCTTCTTGGCCATGTTGATGGCCTCGATGGTCTCGGTGACGGTGCCGATCTGGTTGAGCTTGATGAGGATGGAGTTGCAGGCGCCCATCGCTATGCCCTTTTCCAGGCGCTTGGTGTTGGTGACGAAGAAGTCGTCGCCCATTATCTGGATCTTGCCGCCGAGGGCCTTGGTCAGCTTGACGTAGCCTTCCCAGTCGTTCTGGTCCAGGGGGTCCTCGATG
>CAZNNA010000073.1:0-12399 GCA_964573825.1 uncultured Treponemataceae bacterium | reverse complement strand
TCGCTTCATTGACGACGCCAGGCGCCTTCCGTAGAATCAGGGGGCGACGAAGTCGAGCTACCGGGACTCATAGGAGAGTACATATGGCACGATCCTTGCATAAATAATGCAGCTGAGATAGCAGAAAGGACGACCGGCCATGCTGCTCATTCGTAACGCCCGCGTCTACGCCCCCGCCCCGATCGGCAAGAAAGACGTCCTCATGGCAGGAGATCGCATAGTCGCAATAGAGGATAGCATCTCCGCGACGGGCCTTCCCTGCCCCGTCGAGACCATCGATGCCGGCGGACGCCCGCTCTGCCCGGGCTTCATCGACTCGCACGTCCATATCACGGGCGGCGGCGGCGAGGGCGGCTTCAGGACCAGGACGCCCGAGCTCCTCCTCGGCGACGCCGTTCGAGCCGGCGTCACCACCGTCGTCGGGGTCCTGGGCACCGACGGCGTGGCGAGGAGCCTCGAGGCGCTGATCGCCAAGGCCTACGCGCTCCGCGAGGAAGGGCTTTCGGCCTTCTGCTACACGGGCTCTTACAGGGTTCCCCTGCCGACGATCACAGGGGATATAGTCAAGGACATCATGATGATAGAACCGGTCATCGGCGCCGGCGAGGTCGCGATATCCGACCACCGCTCGACCAAGCCGAGCGACGCCGAGCTCGCGCGCCTCGCCTCCGAGGCGCGCCTCGGGGGTATGCTCTCGGGCAAGGCAGGTGTCGTCAACGTGCACCTAGGGGACGCGCCGGAGGGACTCGAGCCGCTCGAGCGGGTCTGCTCGCCCGGCGACCTGCCGAGGACCCAGTTCATCCCGACCCACTGCAACCGGAACCGAGCGCTGCTCGAGCGCTCCTACGCCTGGGCCCGCTCCGGCGGCCGCATCGACTTCACCTCTAGTACCGTCCAGGCCTTCCTCGACGACGGCGAGACGAGCGCCGCCGCCTGCCTGGCCCGTCTCCGCGACGAGGGCCTGGCGCCGGGCGCGGCGTCGGTGACGAGCGACGGGCAGGGAAGCCTGCCGCGCTTCGACGCGAGCGGGGCCATGGTCGGCCTCGACGTGGGGACCTGCTATAGCCTCGTCGAGACGCTACGGGAGGCGATAGGCAAGCGCGGCCTGCCGCTCGAGGACGCGCTACCGGCCATGACCGAGGCGCCGGCTCGCTTCCTAAGGCTGTCAGGCAAGGGCCGCCTGGCCGCGGGCCTGGACGGCGACGCCGTCGTGCTCGACGACGACTACAGGCCGGTCATCGTCATAGCGCGCGGCCGCGTCATGGTGCGCGACGGCTCGCCCGTCGTGCTCGGTACCTTCGAGGACCTCCGCCGTTGATACGCGTCGCGCTGGTAGCCGGCGGCGAACGCACGGCGTCGACCCTTGAGGCCCAGCTCAAGGAATTCGTCGGCGACAGGGCCGATCTGCGCGCCTATTGGGTCTCGGGCGGGCTCCGGGCCGCCATAGTCGCCGACCTCGTCGTGCTGTCCAGCGAGCTCGTTCGCGATGAGCTGATCGAGCTAGGATTCCTGTCCGCGGACGCCGAACCCATCGTGGCCAGGCGCATCGTCGACTGCGACAGGCTCGAGGAGGTCGTCGCGCTGCCTCCCGGAACCAAGGCCATCTTCGTCAACGACAGGGCCGAGACCGCCCGTGACTGCATCGACAGCCTCCTCGACCTTGGCCTCGAGGCCATCGAATGGCGGGCCTGGCATCCCGGCCTGCCGCCCCCGCCTCCCGATTTCCGGGTAGCCGTGGTGGCCGGCGAGCCCGAGCTCGTACCGAGCGGCGTGGATCGGGCGATAGACATAGGCGCTCGCATCTTCGACTTCGGTACCCTTACGGAGATCCTGGCCCGCATCGGCATAACGAGCGTCGAGCTCGGCCAGTACTCGCGGCGCTACCTGGCCAAGATCGTAAGCCTGGCGCGGCGCCTGGCTCTATCCAACGAGGAGGCCAGGCGCCTGTCGGGTCATCTCGGCTCCGTCATAGACAGCCTGCGGCACGGCATCCTGGTCTACGACGATGACGGCCGCGTGTCCGTCTGTAACGAGGAACTGCGCGCTCTCCTGTCCTGCCGGGCATCCTCGCCGCCCGGTACCGTCCTTTCCTCCCTCGTCAGGCAACGGGAGGTACTGGAATTCCTCGAGCGGCGATCGGGAGAGGAGGAGGCGAGCTTCAAGCTGGCTTCCGGCCTGATCTCCGTACGACGCTTCCACCTGGAGGGCGGCGGCTATACCGTGGCTATCTTCCGCGACCAGGGCGACGCCGCCGCCGAGGCGACGAGGCTCGGTCGAGAGTACCGACGGAGAGGCCACGTGGCCAAGTGGACGATGAACGACATCGTAGGCGAGTCGGAACCGATCCGCAGGGCCAAGCGCATAGCCGCCAGGCTAGCTCCGACCGACCTCTCCATCCTGGTGAACGGCGAGAGCGGCACCGGCAAGGAACTCTTCGCCTCGGCCATCCACGCGGCGAGCGGGCGGGCCGCCGGCCCATTCCTCGCCGTCGACCTGGGGGCGCTCTCCGACGACCTCGTGGAGAGCGAGCTCTTCGGCTACGAGGACGGCGCCTTCACCGGCGCGCGCAAGGGCGGAAGGGCGGGCCTCTTCGAGCTCGCCGACGGCGGCACTCTCTTCCTCGACGAGATAGGCAACGTCTCGGCCAAGGTCCAGACGAGGCTCCTGCGCGCGCTCCAGGAGAAGGAGATCATGCGGGTGGGCGGCGCCGATATCAAGCGCGTCGACGTACGCATCATCGCCGCTACCAAGGAAGACCTCCTCGCCAAGTCCAAGGCCGGCAGCTTCCGCGAGGACCTCTACTTCAGGCTCAAGATGGGCTGGCTTCGCATCCCCCCGCTGCGGGAGCGGATGCAGGACGTCCCGGCCCTCGTGCGCCACATACTGAGCCTGGAAGGCTACGGGCGCCTAGCCGTATCCCCCGCCCTCATGGACGCGCTCAAGGAACGCGCCTGGCCGGGCAACGTTCGCGAGCTACGTAACGTGGTTACCTATATGCTGGCCGTACGGGAGGGCTCGGTCCTCGCGGCCGCCGACTTGCCGGAGCCGGCCTACTTCGACGAGGCCGCCAAGGCGGGGTCGCCTACGGCGTCCTTCAGCCAAGCCCGCGACCGAGCGCCAGGCGAGCTCCGGCTCGATCCGAGCGATCGCTACGTTCTATGCACCATAGCCGAGATCCAGCGCCTCGGCGGATCCGCCGGTAGGCAGACCCTGGCCGACAGGGCAAGGGCCGACGGCCGCCTGCTCGGTACGGGCGGAACCCGAGCCGCGCTGGAGCGGCTACGCGCGCTAGGACTCGTCGAGTCTCGCCGTGGCAGGAACGGAACGAGACTGAGCGATACGGGACGGCGTTTCCTTGAAACGCCTTAATATGGCAGTTTCGGGTTTAATCTGGTTATTAATATCCCATTTCCACCATTTATGAGGACCGATCATGGTAGCAGGCCGACTCGTCATCGCGGGCGGAGCCCTCGATGATCACGGACACGACATATTCTCTCGCTTCGTAGACTGCGCGGGCGGAAAAGGTAAACGCTTCGCGATACTTCCCGCGGCGACGGAGGATCCCGTAGGCGCCGTCGCTCGGGCGACCGAGGCGCTCGTTAGCTGCGGAGTCCCCGCCGACTGCGTAGGCGCTATCGAGCTATCCCTCCACCGCCCCGGCTGGGAACGCGGGGCCTACGACTCCGCTAACCTCGCCCGGGTAGCCGCGGCCGACGGCATCTGGATACCGGGCGGCGACCAGAACGCCATCGCCCGCTTGCTCCTGGAGGGCGGCTCATCCGACACCCCGCTCCTGGCCGCGCTCCGCCGCCGCCTCGACCAGGGAGCGACGATAGGCGGAACGAGCGCCGGGGCGGCCGCGATGAGCGATCCCATGATAGGCGGAGGCACGAGCCTCGGCGCGCTCCTCCTGCCGAGGGCCGCCGGACCGGCGGGTACCGAGGTCTCCGAGGCGCTCTGGGTTACCCGGGGGCTCGGTTTCTTCCCCGGCGGCATCGTAGACCAGCACTTCGACTCCAGGGCGCGCCTCGCGCGGCTCGTAGAGGCCGCGCTGGTCGAGGACCGGGCAGAGCGCCTAGCCTTCGGTATCGCGGAGGACAGCGCGATGCTCTACGACGGACCCTCCGACTCTATCGAGGCGCTCGGCGCCGCCGGCGTCTACGTCGTAGACGCGCGAAAGGCAGTACGCGACGGCCTAGGAGGTCGTACGCGCATCCGAGGCGTAACGCTGCACTTCCTGACGCCCGGAGACCGGATGAGCCTTCGATCGGGCGCCATCGACCGATCGGGTAAGTCGCCCATCGAACCGGGATCGCGATCGCTCTCCGTACCGCGGCCGTTCGCCTGCGGCGTCCTGTCGCCCTACGGCACGCTGGCCGACCACGCCGGCGCCCTGCTCATGGACAACGGCTCGCCCGACCTCCTCGTCGACGAGGAGCGTGGATACCCCTTCGTGAGGAGCCTTATCGCCCCAGATCCCGGCGCCCCAGGCGACGGCACCATAGGTCACGGCGCAGCGGGCGGCGCTAACGCCGTTCCGGCCTGGGAGCTACGCCTATCGAGGCAGCCGGGCGTCAGCAGCGCCTGGTACGGCCGCGGGATAGGCTTCGAGCGCGTCATAGTCGATATCCTTCCCGCCAGGCTCGTGCTCGAGCGCCTGTAGCGGCATTGGTATGGTTTTTGCAACTAATAGGAAAACGATCGGTACGCCGAAAGGCCGTGCCGCCATCCAGCTCTCGAGAAACTAGTAGGAGGCCGGGAACATGAATCGTAACGCTATCATGGCGGCAGCATTGGCGCTCGCCGCGGCGAGCGGCGCCTTCGCCCAGAAGGCGACCGAACGCTTCGCCACCACGTATTTCACCGAGGTGAAGACGCTCAACAACTTCCTCCTGCTCGACAGCACGGCCCAGCGGGTGGCCGCCAACACGCAGGACGGGCTCGTCGAGAACGACCGCTACGGGCGGTTCGTACCGAGCCTGGCCGAGAGCTGGACCCAGAGCGCCGACAGCAAGGTCTGGACCTTCAGGCTCCGCAAGGGCATCAAGTGGGTCGACGCCGCGGGCAAGCCCACAGCCTACGAGGTCACCGCCGACGACTTCGTTGAGGGGTTGCGCTTCGTAGCCGATCCCAAGAACGGCATCAAGAACGTGAGTACTATAAGGCGCCTCGTCTCCGGCCTCAACGCCTATCACTACGACCTCGTCGACATCGACGCGGGCAAGGATATAGGCAAGACGCGGGAGCAGGCCCTGGCTGCCTTCGACGCCAAGGTGGGAGTAAAGGCCGTCGACGCGTACACGGTCGAGTACACGCTCGGGGCCTCGACTCCCTACTTCCTTTCCTATCTCGTCACCGAGCTGTTCTTTCCCGTAGAGAAGGCCTTCCTGGACAAGGTAGGCGCCGATAACTACGGTACCGCCAAGGACAGGCTCCTCTATAACGGCGCCTATTACCTATCCGACTGGCAGCGCGACAAGCAGATAGTCCTGACCCAGAACCAGCACTACTGGGACAAGGGCGCGGTCAAGATCAAGGTAGTCAGCATGCAGAAGGTAGCCGACGCCGACGTCAGCCTGCAGATGTTCATGCGCAACGAGCTATCCTCTACTAACTTAGCCGCGGACAAGGTCAAGGCCCTGGCCTCCGGCCGGTGGGGGCAGTACGTGTACCCGGCCGAGCCGTCCTCGGTCACCTTCTGGTTCATCCAGAATTTCACGAGCCCGAACCCCGAGTTCAAGGCCTTCGTCAACAACGAGAACTTCCGCAAGGCCCTCTACCACGGCATAGACCGGGTCAAGCTCCTTACGCTCGACGACCCGTCCCAGCCGGCCTCGCTTCTCCGGAACACCATCGTACCCGAGGACGCCATCTTCGACGAGAAGGGCCGCGACTACACCGACTACGCCACCCTCAAGGCCGTGAAGGCCCTCGGCGATTACTATAACCCGACCATGGCCAGGCAGTACTTCGCCCGGGCCGTCGCGGAGCTCACGGACGGCAAGGGCGCCATCAAGGGCGTCGCTGCCGGCCCCGTCGACATGAAGCCCGTCGCCGACTTCCGCGTGGACGGCAGGCTGCCGCTCCAGATGGTGTACGTGCACTCGACCGACCCCATGGACACCAAGCTGGCCCTCCTCTTCCAGGCCGTCGTCAAGGACGTGTTCGGGGCTGAGAACATAGAGGTCGTGCTCGGCCAGTACGTCGACGACAAGTACAACGACGTCGTCAAGCCGCGACGTTTCGACCTGACCTACGACAGCTTCCGCTTCTCCTTCGCCGACCCCATGGCCCAGCTCGGGCGCCTGGTCACCAAGGGAGGGGTCAACGACGGCGAGTGGTCGGATCCGGAATTCGACAGGCTCGTGGCGGAGGCCGATTCCAAGTCGGTCATATCCGAGCGCTACCAGGTATTCTCCCGCGCCGAGCGCCTCTTCCTGGACAAGGCCTACGTGCTGCCCTTCAGGGTCGGCGGCGCCTCCTATACCATGAGCAAGGCGGTGCCCTTCACCTATCCCCGCGGCGGATTCGGCACGACCCGCTTCAAGTATAAGGGCATGACCCTGGAGTCCAAGCCCATCACGGCTAAGCGCTACGCCGAGCTCAAGGATACGTTCTACAAGGAACTCGACGCCATGGCCGCCAAGCAGTAGGCCGCCTATCCGCCCCTTCGCCGGCGCGAGGCCATCTAATGCCGGCGAAGGGGCGAACGCCCCGGCACCCAGGGAGGACAGCGATGACGGCATACATCTTGAAACGCCTAGGGCAGTCGCTCGTGACCATAGCGCTGGTCGTGTTCGCCGTGTTCATGCTCTTGCGGCTCATGCCTACGACGGGCTACTTCACTCGCGAGGACTACGTGGATATGGACCAGGCCGGGAGGGACGCCTACCTGCGTAGCCTCGGCGTGCTCGACGATCCCCTGACCCAGTTCGGCCGCTTCGTCGCCGGGGTCGCCGAGGGCGACCTGGGCCGTTCCATAACGGTATACCCCAAGACGCCTGTCACGGAGATACTCGCCGAGAAGCTACCGTACTCCTTGGCCTTCGGGGGCGCCGGCATGGCCCTCTCCATGGCGATCGGCCTCTGGCTCGGCGTATCCATGGCGCGGCACAAGGACGGCCTGGTCGACGGCCTGGGAACCGCCTATATAGTCATAGTAAGGGCGGTACCGAGCCTCATCTACCTGTTCCTCATCCAGGCCTTCGTCTCGGGACTGCTCGGGTGGCCCATGGTCTTCTACCTGGACGAGCCAGTCTCCTGGGTACTGCCGACCGTTTCCATGGCCCTGTCGGGCATAGCCTGGTACGCCATCTGGCTCCGGCGCTTCATGGTCGACGAGGAGAACAAGGACTACCTCAAGTTCGCCGTCTCCAAGGGCCTGCCGAGGAGCCGCGTCATGACCGGTCACGTGCTTCGCAACGCCATCGTGCCGCTCGTGCAGTACTTCCCGGTACAGCTGCTCCTAACCATAGCCGGCTCGCTCGTCATAGAGAGCATCTATTCCATTCCGGGCATGGGGGGGCTACTCGTGTACGCCATACGCCAGCAGGACAATCCGCTCGTGCAGGTACTCGTGCTCTTCTACTCGGTACTCGGCGTCGTGGGCGTCTTCCTCGGCGACCTGCTCATGGCCCTGGTCGATCCCCGTATCAAGCTCGCCGGCGCGCCTCGCGCGGGGGTAAGCGCATGACCAGGGATTACGCCGACATCGATCCCGGCCTCTTCGAGCGCGCTGCCTTCGACGAGGCCGAGGCGGAGCGGACGGGCTACGCGCGCTACTCCTACTGGCGCTCTACGCTTCGCACCTTCTGGAAGAGCCCCGTCGCCGTAGCCCTCGTGCTCGTCATGGCGACGCTGACGCTCTTCTCCTTCGCCTATCCCCTGGTCTCGAGCGCCGACCCTAACGCTGTCTCCCTGGACGTGGACGCCTGGAACGCGCCTCCCGGGCCCGGCTCGCCCTTCGGCACCGACGGGCTCGGCCGCGATATGTGGGCCCGCACCTGGTACGGTACGAGGACGTCCCTGTCGCTCGGCTTCATCATAGCCATCATCGACGTCGGCGTCGGAATGGTCGCGGGCGCCCTCTGGGGCTACGTACGGCGCCTCGACCGCGTCATGACGGAGCTCTACAACGTCCTCACCAACATTCCCCAGACGGTCTTCCTCATTCTCCTATCGTACATCATGCGGCCGGGGTTCTGGACCATAGTCATCGCCATGTGCTCCACCGGCTGGCTATCGGTCGCCCGATTCATCCGTAATAAGGTAATCACGTTACGAGACTCGGAATACAACATCGCCTCGCGCTGCCTGGGAACGCCCCTCTCGAGGGTGATAGCCAAGAACATCCTGCCGCAGCTCGTCAGCGTCATCATCATGGAGGCCGCCCTCACCATTCCCTATTCCATCGGCGCCGAGGTCTTCCTCGGCTTCATAGGCCTCGGTCTTCCCCTTGATACCGTCTCCCTCGGTAACCTCGTTAACATGGGCAGGAGCAACTTCATGATATATCCGTACCAGCTCTTCTGGCCTACGGCGGTACTCGCCGCCATAACGATATCGTTCTATATCTCCGGGAATAAATTCGCCGACGCCTCCGATCCGAGGAACCACGTATGACCGTCCGCCCGAGACTCCGGCCGGGGCGCCTCGTACTGGACGAGTCGCCGGTACGGCGCGGCGACGTCCTCCTCTCCGCCCGGGACGTCGTCATACGCTTCGTCCTCCGGGGCCAGCGGCTCACGGCCGTGCGAGGCGCGTCCCTGGACCTGCGGGCCGGAGAGACGCTGGCGGTAGTCGGGGAATCCGGCTCCGGGAAGAGCGTGCTGGCCAAGAGCCTCATCGGCATGCTGGACAGGAACGGCCGGATCGAGGACGGGTCCGTGGCCTACCGAGGCGCGGACCTGGCTCGCCTCCGCTCGGAACGGGATTGGCTATCGATACGCGGCAGCCGCATAGCCATGGTCTTCCAGGATCCCATGACGGCCCTCAATCCGCTCAAGACCGTCGGAGAGCAGATACGCGAGGCGGCGGCCCTCCATCGCGGCCTGGACCGTACCGCTTCCAGGCTCATCGCCCTCGACATGCTCGACCGGGTAGGCATAGCGGATCCCACGCGTCGCTACGGCCAGTATCCGCACGAATTCTCGGGGGGCATGCGCCAGCGCGCCGTCATCGCGGCCGCCATAGCCTGCGGCCCCGAGATCCTGGTGTGCGATGAGCCCACCACGGCCCTCGACGTCACGATACAGGCGCAGATCCTCGACCTCATCAAGGGACTCCAGAACGATCTAGGGATGAGCGTGCTCTTCATAACCCACGACCTCGGGGTGGTCGCCAAGATGGCCGATCGCATCGCGGTGATGTACGCGGGCCAGGTCGTCGAGGAAGGGCTCAGCCGAGAGATCTTCTACGACGCCAGGCATCCCTATACCTGGGCCCTGCTCGCCTCGCTGCCGCAGCTGGGCGTCCAGGGCGAGGACCTGTTCGCCATCAAGGGTACCCCGCCGTCGCTCTGGAAGGAAATCAGGGGAGACGCCTTCGCGCCGCGCAATCCCATGGCGCTGAAGGTCGATTTCGAGCTGGAGCCTCCCTTCTTCGACGCGAGCCCGACGCACCGGGCCAAGACCTGGCTACTCGATCCGCGAGCGCCTAGGATAGAGGCTCCCGATACGGTCAGGCGCCTCAGGTCCCGCGTCGCCGAGGCCGGACGCGCGGCCGGCGTACCCGATTCCCGGATCCCGTCCGCCCCGTCGGAGAAAGGCGCTCGACCATGAAGCCGGACCCGCTACTATCGCTACGGGAGATATCGGTTACCTTCGGCAGCGGGCGCAAGGCCTTCCGGGCCGTGAGCGAGGCGAGCCTCGACGTGCACCCGGGAGAGACCCTGTCGCTCGTAGGCGAGTCGGGCTCGGGCAAGACGACGATAGGCCGGGCAGTCATGCGCGTCCATCCGATAAGCTCGGGCGAGATACGCTACCGCGGGCGTCGAATCTCCGGCAGGATAGCCCCGGCCGACGAGCGCATGCTCAGGCAGCGCGTCCAGATGGTCTTCCAGGATCCCATGGCCTCGCTCAACGAACGCGCCAAGATCGACTACATAATTAGCGAAGGCCTCTATAACTATAGGCTCTTCAAGGACGAGCCCGAGCGCATGGCCAAGGTCGAGCGCGCCCTCCTCGACGTCGGGCTGCTACCGGAGTTCGCGAGCCGCTTTCCCCACGAGTTCTCCGGAGGGCAGCGCCAGCGCATAGGCATCGCCCGCGCTCTCGTCATGGAGCCCGAGCTGCTCATAGCCGACGAGCCCATCAGCGCCCTTGACGTCTCCATACGCGCCCAGGTCATAAACCTGCTCAATGACCTCAAGCGTCGGCGCGGCCTCTCGTACCTCTTCATAGCCCACGACCTATCGGTCGTCCGCTTCATATCGGACCGCATCGCCGTCATACACCGCGGCCGGATAGTGGAGCTGGCGCCGTCCGAGGAGCTGTTCAGCCGGCCCCTCCATCCCTATACCGCGGCCCTGCTCTCGGCCGTTCCGGTGCCCGATCCGGACGAGGCGAGCGCCAGGCGCCTGGTCTCCTACGATCCGGCCATGCACCGCTACGGCGAGGAGCGCCCCGAATGGCTCGAGGCCGCGCCGGGGCATTTCGTCAGGGCAAGCGAGCGCGAGCTTCGCGACTGGTCGTCGAATTCATAAGCCTTGCCTGAGCCTTATCGATCCGCCATCGAGATGTAGACGCTTCCCGTAGCCTCGTCGCTCGCGAAGGCGGCGAAGCTCCACGATACGGGCTTGGTCACCACTCTATTGACCGACTGTCGGTCTATATGGTATCGTCTAGCCATGCGAACCAGCAAGGCCCCGGAGGAACGCCGGGAGGAGATACTCGACGCGGCCGAACGCCTCTTCTCCGTAAGGGGTTTCGACGAAACGACTACCGGCGACATACTCGCGGCCGTAGGCATAGCCCGAGGCACGCTCTACTACCACTTCAAGTCCAAGGAAGAGATACTGGACGCCATGGTCGATCGCGCCAGGACCCGGTGCCTCGCCGCGGCGGCGACCGTAGCCGCGGATCGGAGCGTACCGGTCATAGAGCGCGTCTTCGCTACCATAGCGGCCTCCAAGCCTATGGAGAGTCGCCACGACTGGATCGTAGACCAGCTGCACCGCCCGCAGAACGCCCTGCTCCACGAACGATTGAGCGGAGCCCTGCTCAAGGGCTTGGCGCCCATCGTGGCGACCGTCTTACGTGAGGGCGTCTCGGACGGGACCTTCGACACGCCCTACCCGCTCGAGGTAGCGGAGCTGGCCCTGAGCTACGGCGTCGCGGCCTTCGACGACGAGGTATTCGGCGAAGGCGAAACTGACCGGCGCGGAAGGGCGCGCGCCTTCCTCTACAACCTGGAGCTCATGCTCGGAACGGTGCCAGGTAGCCTGGTTCGCTTCGAGCCCTCGCTAGCCCGGCAAGCCGCCGGCGCGGGAAAGGATGCGTAGGCCGTGTACTACCGCATAGTCAAGGACGACGTCCTTAAGAGCAAGGGCGTCACGGCGGCGACCCTGCTGTTCATAGTCGCGGCGGCGGCCCTGGTCGCCTCGGGAGCGTCGCTGGCCGCGCATCTCCTCGGCGCCGTGGACGCGCTCATGGAGTCGGCCCGCACGCCTCACTTCATGCAGATGCACGCGGGCCCGCTCGATACGGCCGGGCTGCGGCGCTTCGCCGCCGAGGAGCCGCTCGTCGAGGACTTCTTCGTCGGCGAGTTCCTTAACGTTAACGGGGCTAGCTTCTCCCTCGGCGGCGAGAGCCTGGCGTCCAGCGTCCAGGACAACGGACTGTGGACCCAGGCGGATGGCTTCGACCTGCTCCTGGGCCTGGACGGCGAGCCGATACGGCCGTCGGACGGCGAGCTCTACGTTCCCCTCGCCTACCTGCGGGACGGCAGCGCGGCTCTCGGCGGCGTGGCCTCCGTAGCCGGCCGCCGCTTCGCGATAGCGGGCTTCATCCGCGATTCGCAGATGAACTCGCCCCTCGCCTCGTCCAAGCGCTTCCTCGTAAGCAAGGCGGACTTCGAGGCCCTCAGGGCTGCGGGAACCGTAGAATACCTCATATCGTTCAGGCTCGAGGATCCCGCCTCGGTCGGCGCCTTCGAGGCGGCCTACGCCGAGGCCGGGCTCCCGGCTAACGGACCGACCCTGACCTACCCGCTCTTCCGCATGATAAACGCCGTCTCGGACGGCTTCACCGCGGCGCTCCTGGCCCTCTCCGGAGCGATGGCCGTAGGCGTGGCGCTCCTCTGCGAACGCTTCACGCTCCTCGCCAAGATAGAGGACGACTACCGCGAGATAGGCGTCATGAAGGCCATAGGGCTACGGGTAGCGGATATCAAGAGGCT
>CAZNNA010000072.1:0-12421 GCA_964573825.1 uncultured Treponemataceae bacterium | reverse complement strand
GTCCAGCCCCTCGGGCGGCCGTACGGTGGTCTCGAGGCCGTAGGTCTCGTCCGTAAGGCTGAAGATCAGGTAGGGCTTGCTCCGGCGGGCTGGCGCGTAGCGCTCCAGGACCGAGAGTCCGTAGACGGCATGGCGGGCGTTCATGAGCAGGGTCAGGAGCCCTATCTCGAGCGCCCCGGCGCCGGAGGCCAGGAGCCCCGCGCCCATGAACTGGGCCGCGCCGGCGTAGACGACCACGGCCATCAGCGGGGCGAGCCACCAGGGCAGGCCGGAGCCGACGAGCACGAGGCCGAAGGCGAGCCCGATGCTCGTATAGCCTAGCATCACCGGGATTCCCGCCACGAAGGCCGCCGAGAGCAGGGAGCGAGATGCTACCGAGGCGCGTATCTTCATGCCGGTACTGTATCCTAGGGGAAACCCGACGGCAAGCCTTTAAAATAAAGGCGGGCTCCCGGGTAAGGAGGTGAACCCCGGAAGCCCTATCATACTGGTCATCGGATGCTCCATTCTCTGAAAAAAGGCGAAGAAGACCCTGTATGAATGATTTATCCGCATAATATCTAAATACTCCATGGTTGTCAAGGTATCTTGTTCGGCAAGCCTGCGCGTAAAGCCTCGAACTAATGCCAGTCGATGGCCTTGCCGATCCTAAGAGGTGTGATACTAGTTCTCGTACGGGAAGAGAGGCGCCTTGAAGATAGCCGTAATGGCCTCGCCTGAGCATGCGCTAGAGGCCAGGAATGTCATGGTGGCGCTCGAGGCCGCCGGGCACGATACCATAGGACTCCGCTTTAACGAGGGGTGGCGGCGGGAGTCTAGGGCCGGGATCGAGCGCTTCCTCTTCGGCGTAAGCCATATCCTCGCGATCGCCTCGCCCGAGGCGACCGAGCGTGCCTGGTTCGCCTATCTCGTGGGGCTGGCGCGTGGTAGCGCCATGCCCATCTCCCTCTTCCTGCCGGACGAGCGCGCGCCGGCGGGACATTGGCTCGATGACCTCGCCGCCTTCCGGACGACCGCCGCCATGCTCGAGCACTACGCCAAGGAGGCCGTCGACTGGAACGATAGGGAACGGCGGCGCATGGCTAAGGCGTCGCTCCTCGAGCTCGGTATCTCCTGGCACGCCGAATCCCTGGCCCAATGCGTCAAGGAGGGCGATACCAAGGCGGTCGAGCTCTTCCTCGATTCCGGCTTCCCGGCCGACGTCCGCGATAAGACCGGCGTGCCCCTCCTCTGCCTGGCTACCAGGGCCAAGCATCTCTCCGTCGCCGAGCTCCTCTTGGATAGGGGGGCGGACATAGACGCGCAGAGCGACGACCGGGGTTACTCGGCTCTCATGGACGCCGCCCAGCAGGGCGAGGGAGGCCTCCTCGGCCGACTCCTCCAGCGCGGCGCCTCGCCCGACCTGCGAAGCAAGGACGGCCAGACCGCCCTGGTGCTCGCCGTCGGCCGCAACGACGCTCCCATGGTCGCGCGCCTCCTCGAGAGCGGCGCAGACCCGGACCTGGCGGATAAGCTCGGCCTCACGGCCAGGAAGTACGCTAAGCTCTTCCACGATAGCGCCGTCGACGCGGCCTTCGCGGCATACGACACCGAGCGCGCCTGACGCCTCCCCTTAGCGATTTTTCGCGCCCGTCCCCCTTGACCTTCTTCGAGACTTTCAGGTATATTCTGCCTCGCTTCGAGCATTCCCCGGTTGTGTAATGGTAGCACGGCAGACTCTGGATCTGCTTGTGGGGGTTCGAATCCTCCCTGGGGAATTTTATTTTTGTTTGGATGCCTGAGGCAAACCCTCAGACAGCGGAGGCGCAGAAGCCTCAATTGTTCCAATACCGAGGCCCCTTCGTCTATCGGTTAGGACAAAAGATTCTCAATCTTTAAAGAGGGGTTCGACTCCCCTAGGGGCTAAAAAGACCCGATCCGGCTACGCCGGGTCGGGTCTTTTCATAGGCCCCTAGGGAGTCGAACCGGAGGGGCCGATCCGAGGGAACGCGAGGACGAGGCGCAGGGATGCCCCCTACCGCCTCCTAAACTCCCAGGGCGCCACGGGGGCGGGGTCGGACCAGAGGCCAGCCCGGCGCTCGCGCGCCGCGAGCTCGAGGGCCGCGAGGGCGGGATCCTTGGAGTAGGCCTTGTAGTGCCAGGCGTAGCCGGCCTCGACCAGGGCGGCGCCAGCGGAGCGGCCGTCCACTATGACGTCGGCGACGAGCCGGCCGTAGCGGTCGGTGTCGACGACGCGGAGCGTTACGGCCTTGCGGAAGGCCAGCGCCGCCAGGAACTCCTTGGCCTTGGTACCGTGCGCCTGGCGGGACTCGGGCGCGTCCACGCCGTTCAGGCGGACCTTCCGGGGCGTTGAGTCGACGAGCACGGTCAAGGTGTCTCCGTCGCTGATGCCCACGACCGTGCCCGATAGCTCGTAGGGATAGGACGCCTTGACCGGCGCGGTCACGGCCGGCGCCGTCGCGGCCGGCGCGGCTACGCGAGGCGGATCGCAGCGCGCGCAGGGTTCGTAGCCGGCGGCCGTCGCCTCGGCCAGGCTCACGGCCGTCGCCCCGGCCCTGAGGCTCGAGCACCCCTCTCGATGATACTTCGATCCCGTCCTGGTCACGTAGACTAGGGCGTCCTGGGCCGATAGCAGTAGCGCCGCCCCCATGGCCAGGGCGGCGAGCAGGGTTCGTTTCCTCATGCGCGACTCCGATGAAGTGCTGCCGCCAGTGTAGCCCGCCCCGGGGTCCCGGGCCAAGCCTAGCGGCCGGGGCGCGCCGAGGGCGGGTCGGGGGCTGGCCGCGGGCGGGCTAGGAACCACGCGCTCCTTCCGATCGATCGCGAGCCAGGGGAATCCTCGCGACGAAGGCGACGCGGCCGCCGCCGCTCGAGAAGCGCAGTTCCCCGTCCCGCTGCTGGACGAGCTCGGAGACGAGGAGTAGCCCGAAGCCCGAGCTCGACTCGGGCCGGAAGCCCTCCGGTAGCGGGCCGCCCGGATTATCGACCGCCATGGACAGCCAGCCGGCCTCGGCCCGGAGCTCGACCCTGACGACGGCGGGCCGCTCCCGGCCTAGGTGCTTGAAGGCGTTGGTCGACAGCTCGTTCAGGATGAGCCCGAGGCTCGAGGCTTCCTTGGAATTCCATTCCACCGAGGCGAGGCTCGAGGAGAAATCCATCGCGACGTCTCGGTCCTCGCTCGCCCCGGCGAGGGCGCCCGCTATCTCCGCGAGGTAGGCCCCGAGGTCGACCGTCTCGGCGCTCCCCCGCTCGTACATGAGCCTGTAGAGCGCGTCGAGCGTCTCCACCCGCCCCCTGAGCGCCAGGAGCGCCTCCCGCGCTTCGCCTTCCTCGCGGCGCCCGGCCTCTATGTCGATGAGGGATACCATGCTTGCGAACGAATTCTTGATGCGATGCTGGAGCTCGGTATAGAGGCGGGACCGCTCCTCGAGCATGGAACGCGCGAGCCGGACGCGCTGGCGTTGGTAGCGCAGGTAGAGGCTTAAACCGGCGCCGGCCGCGACGAGGGCGATGAGCGCCGTAAGCATCCAGCGATTGGCCGATCGCGCGGCCACGAGCTCGGCCGCCCGTCGCTCGGCCAGGACGTTGAGCCGGGCGCGGTACTCGGCGCTCTCCTCGGGCGGGACCTCCCTGGCCGAGGCGTCCCTGATGACCGAAAGCAAGAGCTCCCGCTCGTCGCCGGGAACGCGGTACGGCGACGAAGTGACCTCGACGGTCTTGATCGAGCCGCTGGCGAGCCGATGGGGGAACACGAAGTAGCTCCGGCGCTCCGCGGCCGCCGCGGCCATCTCGCTCGCGACGTCCTCCGGATCGAGGATGTTGATCTCGGAGACGGGTAGGCCCGCCAGCCGTTCCCGGTCGTAGCCGTAGAACGCGGAGGCGGCGGCGTTGGCCGCGACTATGGTTTTCGCGCCGGGATCGATGAGGAGCATGATGGCGGCGTGACCTTCGAGGGAGCCGAGCGGCCCCCCCTGCGCGCCGCAGGGCGCGGCCGATACGGCCGCCAGGAAGACGGCGAGCGAGGCCTTGGGGCAGAATCGCGCGAACGCGGCGAGGGTATGCATCGATCTCGGCTCCGTCCCCCAAGTATAGGGGCCCGGAGCCCGCCGCGCCATGCCCCGGCGGCGAGAGGCCTACGCCGTCCCGTCGAGGTAGCCGAGCAGCGCCGCCCTCATGCCTTCCTCCCCGTCGCCCTGGTTCGATAGTATGGAGAGCGTAAGGTTCCTGCCGGGGATGAAGCGCGAGTCGAAGCCGACGCCGTGGTCGCCGCCCACCAGGTAGTACGAGCCGTCCTTGGTCCTGCGGTAGAATCCGTAGGCGTAGCCCGAGCGCTCGCTGATGGTCATCCTGGGAGCCAGCCACTCGTCGAGGAGGCCCCTAGCGATGATGCGCCCCTCGAGGAGGGCTCGCCAGAAGGCCTCGAGGTCGAGCGCCGTCGTGTACATGCCGCCGTCGCCGCCGCCACGCTTGGGCATGCGGTACAGGTTCGTGGCGAACCCTTCGCCCGTATAGCCGAGGGCCGTATTGGTCGGGAGCTCGTCGAAGGAGAAGAAGCCCGAGTCGACCATGCCGGCCGGCGCCAGGACCTCGCGGCTCACGAAGTCGCGGTAGGGCAGGCCGGAGACCCGCTCGACTATGGCCGCTAGGGCCACGTAGCCGCCGTTGGAGTACGAGAAGCGTTCCCCCGGCGTGAATTTAGGCGTACCGCCTTCGAAGGCGGGAAGGTAGTCCTCCGGTCCGTCCAGGTCGTACCAGGGCATGGGCAGCCTGAAGGCGTCGTAGTCCTCCATGATTTCCTCGTCAAGGTAATCGTAGCAGCCCGAGGCGTGGCAGAGGAGCTGGGCTATAGTAGCCTCGGCGGGCATCCAGGACGAGAAGCCCTTGCCAATCGCTGCCGCCCTGTCATCGAGCGCTAGCCGGCCTCTCTCGACGAGCCGGCCTATCGCCAGCGCGGTAAAGGCCTTGGTACCCGAGGCTATGCCGAAGCGCGTGGATGGCTCTATGGCCAGGCGCTCGGCCCGATTGCGCCAGCCGTAGGCCTTGCGTAGCATCGATCCGCTATCGTCGCTTACGCAAACCACACCGCTGAAGCCGCTCTCCGCGGCGCTTCGCTCTATGACGCGCTCTAGTTCCTTCATGCCGTTCCTCCGGTTCGGATCGATACTACGAGGTTCCGGCCATCGGCGCCAGTGATAGGACGCGTAAAACCGTCGGGTAGCCTTGCGCTCGCCGGCTCGGGCGCGCTAGGCTTACGGCATGTTCGATCCCGACGAGGTCATCTTCGCGCCGACGGGGCGCTGCAACCTAGCCTGCGCCCATTGCCGCGTACCCAGGGACTCAGGCGAGCTACGGATCGACGAGGCCTCGGCCTTCCTGGCCTCGTGCGCGGAAGCCGGGCTCTCCCGCGTCGGCTTCTCGGGGGGCGAGCCCTTCCTCAGGCTCGACTTCCTTACGGCTCTCACGGGCGTCGCGGTCGAGGCGGGCCTCTTCTTCGATAGGCTCATGACCAACGGCGACTGGTGGGCGAGCGAGGCGGAACTGGGCGATAGCCTCGCGGCCGTCTACGGCTCGGGCTTCGACGGTCTCGTCGGCCTGAGCTACGACGCCTACCACGGGCAGACGCCCGATCGCGTCGCGACCTTCCTGTCCGCCGTATACGCCGCCTCGGGGCGGCGGGACGCGGCGGAGATCCTATCGGTACGCTCCGACGACGACGCCGGCCAGCTCTCGGGGCTCCAGGTAATCGCGGCGAGGCTCGGCGGGCGCCTGGAGACCGACGGCCGGGAGCCCGTCCGCATCGTCGACGAGGCCTTCCTGCGCCGATCGCCGGCCGATCCCGACGACGGTTCCGCCCTGAGCCTGCCCGTGCAGCGCTTCCCTCGCTCGCCCGGCGCCTCCGAGGACGGATGGGGCGCGAATGCCTGGTTCCGCGAGGATTACTGCGAGGGGCCGGGCAACGTGTTCTACGTCCACCCCGACGGCCGCGTCGCCGTCTGTTGCGGCTTCGCCAACGAGCGCCCGTCGCTCTGCATAGGGACGGTACGGGACTCGTTCGCGACGCTCATGGAGAACGCCGCGGCCAGTCCCGTCGTACGGGCCCGCTACGATACCGGCCTCGGGGCGCTCCGCGAGCGCCTCGAGGCGAGGGGCGAGCGCTTCCCCGGCAAGGCCGACGATCCCTGCTTCTTCTGCGACTACCTCTGCTCGCGCGGCCTAGGCTAGGGCGGCAGCCGGGGCCGGCGCGTCAGACTAGGCTGACGGCGGAGCCTTCCCGCGCGTATACTGGCCCGATGGTCGATCACGTCAGCGTCATAGAGGAAGCCGTCTCCTGGCTGTACGAGCGTCCCGAGGCCAAGCCGAGCGCCGCGGAGGTGGCGGCCCGCTACGGCTACTCGCCCGATCACTTCGGCCGCGTCTTCAGGGCGGTAGCCGGCGAGGCGCTCGGCGACTTCCTGGCCCGGCGCCCGCTCGAGCGGGCGGCGTCCAGGCTCATCAAGTGCCCGGCCATGAGCGTGACGGACATAGCCGCCGAGGCCGGCTACTCGAGCTCCAACTTCGCCGTGGCCTTCAAGCGTCGCTACGGCATGACTCCCAGCGCGTATCGCCTGGATCCGGCGGGGGCCGTTCCGGATCGCTACCGCGCGGCCTTGGAGCGCATCGCCTGCCTACGCGCCGGTAAAGCTGACGATGGCAGGCTCGAGGCCGCCTGCTCGGTGCGCGTCATCGAGGCGATGCACCTGTACCGAGAGCGCTTCAGGGGCCCGTATCCCGCGCTCGGGCCGGCTTGGCACTCGTTCTGCCTTCGGGCGCAGGCTAGGTTCCCGGGCCTCGAGACCCGCTTCGTCGGCATATCCCAGGACGATCCCATGGTCAGCGACCCGGAGCGCTGCGTCTACGACCTGTGCTGCGTCATGCCCCAGGCGGGGCGCGGCCATGCCTACCTGACGATTCCCCGGAGGGCCTACGCCGTAAACGCCTATGACGCGGCCCTGTCGGAGCTTATCCACGGCTTCAACGACCTCGTGGCTGTCTGGATGCCCAGGCACGGCCTGCAGCCGGCTGATGGACCGGTGCTCGAGCTCTATCGCCCGGTGTCGCGTCCCGAGGGCTTCATCGCCTGCGATATCTGCGTACCCGTCGACGTTCTCTGAGGCTTTGAGCGCCGCGTATCGCGGCAAGTCAGAACTAGCCTAGCGGCAAGTCAGAAGCGACCCGCAGCCTCCGCAGAATACCGGGACCGTAGTACCGGCTACCATGCCTCCGCTACAGGAGGTTCTATGCAAGCTATACCCAAGGGGCTCGGGCGCGCGTACGCCGAGCAAGCTATTCCCGCCATCGTATCGATGCTACTAACCTCGGGAGTGGTACTCGTCGACGGGGCATTCCTAGGCCGGACGGTCGGCCCGGAGGCGCTCGCCGCGGTTAACCTGGCGCTACCCCTGCTCTACGCGTTCATGGGCTCGGCCTTGCTCGTCGCCGTGGGCTTCTCGAGCCCCGCTACCGTAGCGCTCGGTAAGGGCGATGACCGGCTCGCTTCGCGATACTTCAGCGCCGCTTTCATTACCGTCGCCGTCGCCTGCTCGCTCGCGGCCCTGATCGCGTGGGCCTCGGTGGACGGTCTCGTAGGCCTGTTGGCCCGGGGCGCGGGGCCCGGCCTCGAGCGCTACCTCGGCGATTACCTGGGAACCATGGCGCCGGGCTACGCCGTCATGATGCTCAACATGCTCCTCATGGTCTTCATGCGCGCCGAGGGCCGGCCGCTGGAAGCCCTGTCCATCGGGCTCGCGGCCAACGCGGCCAACGTTATCCTGGACTGGCTCTTCATCGTACGCCTCGGGCTAGGCGCCTCGGGCGCCGCCCTGGCCACGGGATTTGCCTCGGCGATAGGCTGCGCCCTCGGGCTCGCGAGGATAGTCCGGGGACGGTCGAGCTTCCGCCTTACCCGACCCTCGCTCGGGGCGCGGGACTACCTCGGCGCGCTCGCCAACGGCGCCTCGGAGGCGATAGGGCAGTATTCGGTGACCATCACCTCGTGGCTCGTCAACGGGGCCTGCCTCGCCGCGATGGGCCCGGCCGGGCTCGCGGCGCTGACCGTAGCGGGCTACCTATCGTTCGTGGAGTCCATGGTAGTGACTGGGCTCTGCATAGGCATGGCCCCTATTGCCGGGCGGGCGGCGGGAGCGGGGGACGCGGCCTCGGGACTCGGCGTCTATAGGCTGGCCGTACGGGCGAGCCTGGCGGTCGGGGCCGCCTCGTTCGCCGTAGCCGTCGCGTGGGGCGGGGCTGTCGCCTCGTTCTGGAGCGGCGGCGATCACGAGGTGGCCCTGGCGGCGAGCCGAGGCTTCGCTCTGTTCGGGATAGGCTTCCTCTTCAACGGCTTCAACGCCTGCGCCTCTGCGTGGCATACGGCGCTCTGCGACGCCCGCAGGTCCGGGGCCATAGCACTGCTCCGAGGGCTGGCCCTGCCGGCCGCGGCGATACTCGTCCTGCCTAGCGTCCTCGGGGCGGCCGGGGTCTGGCTCGCCATGCCGGTCTCGGAGGCTCTTACGCTCGCGTACGCGCTACCGGCCTCGCGATCGACCGCGGCCCGCTACTCTATTATCTCGGAGCGCTCGCCGAGTATGGCCAGCCCGACGCGATCCTCGACCTCGAGCTTCTTATAGGCCCTGGCGAGGGTGTTTCGCACGGTCGACTCCGAGAGGCTGAAGTCTATGGCTATCTCCTTCTGGGACTTGCCCGAGAGCGTCTCGAGCACGAAGGAGCGCTCGGCGTGCGACAGCCCCTTGTCGGTGAGCGATAGCCGGGGCTTGGGCTCGCGCATGATGATGACGAGCTTGTCCTTGTAGAGGAACCAGAGGAAGAGGGCGAAGGAGGCGATGAGGAAGGTCGGCGCCACGGCGTCCTGGAGGGGTCGGTCGGAGAGGATGACCGCGGCTATCTCCACGGCGAGGAGGTAGGCGCCGGTCGCCACGATGCGCGCGGCGCGGTGCTTCACGTAGAAGCCCGCGCGCTCCAGGAGCAGCACGCCCATGATGAAGAACCCGAGGCCGTAGATGCCCTCGGGCTCCGTGACGATCGAAACCGGGCTGAGCAGGATGAAGATCGCCGGCTGGATCCAGCGGAAGCGCTCGACGAAGGCGCTGAGCATGAAGAGCCCGGAGGCGACGACGAGGGATAGCTGGGTCCAGCTCGCTACCGCCGCCAGGAGGCTCTCGAGCCTGACGACCCTGAAGACGAGGTTGAGGAAGAAGCCCGCCAGGAAGATCGCCGCGAAGACGATCCCCGACGAGCGAAGGCTCTTTGGCATGCTAGTTCTTCCAGTAGCCCTTCTCGGCCTCGGCGAGGGATAGCACCGCGTCCGCGTCGTTCGGAGCGCCGGCCGCGAGGGCCTGGCGTAGGGCCGCCAACGCCTTGCTCGCGGCCTCCGGGGCCTCGAGCACGGGGTTATAGGCGCCAAGGAGCCTGTCGGCTTCCTCGTCGCGCCGGTAGCCAGCGACCATGCAGAGCCCCAGGAGGGTAAGGCCGCGGGAGATGATCGCCTCGTCCCCGCCCTTATAGTCGGACACGGTCCGGAGCCTGGCGAGCGGCTCGGCGTCGTCTGCGGGGCAATGATCGAAGGCCCGGCGAGCCTCTCCCCGCCCCGCGATGACGAGGGTAGCCAGGTGAGACAGGGCGGTTCGCTCCGCGTCCTCGCAACCGGCCAGGTAGGGGAGGAGGCCTACGAGCCTCGCCACCCGGCTGGAGCGGAAGCGCTCGGCCTCTCCGTCGGTCATGCGGAGCGAATCCACGGCTATATCTGCAAGCTTGCCCCAGAGGGCATTCATCAGTTCTGGTTTCATAAGGCTGAGTATCAGAGATTCCAACGGGAGCGTCAAGGCATTTCTTTGATGAAACCGCGTTAAAATGCCGTTTGAGGGCGCTCCCGGCGGTTGCGCTCGACCCTCGAGGTGATCGCCCCCGACCCTCGAGGCGGCTACCGGCGCTCGGCCTCGACCGGCCTCCGCTCCCCCGGGCGACCAGGAAGCCCTTGCCTGGGACCCCCGCATGGCCTATCCTTAGTCTATGCTCATAGCTTCCCGGCACTGGCCTCGCTACGTCTATATCGCCTCCGCCCTCCTTATCTCGGTAGCCATAGCGGCGGCTTGGATATCCGCCGACCGGGCCGCCCTGCGGCTCCAGCTGGAGCTCGCCGAGAGGAACCGGGCCCTGCAGGTGGAGCTGGCTCGCAACGCCATGGAGGAAGGCTTCATCCGGCTCCTCGAGGAAAATAAGATACTGGCTACCTACTCCTTCCCCGAGCACGAGCGGGGCGCGCGGAGCGACGCGTCCATGCTCGCGCTCTTCGAGACGGAGCTAGACGCGTATAAGGAATCGCTGGCCTACTGCTATCTAGACGGCCCCGGTTCGGTAAAATTCCTGCGGGCGAGGCCCGGCACCGAATCGGTACTAGAGCAGCTTAGGTCCTCGGCCTCGAGCATATGGGACGGATTCCTGGGACCGGGAGAGGCGGTGGTCATCAACGGCCTGGGACGGGCGCCGGAGCCGTACTTCATGTTCTTCTATCCCGTCTACCTGGGCGACGAGATGGTCGGCGCGCTCGGCACCGCCGTCGGCCTCGGCCGGGCCATCGATAAGTACCTCCGGCCCCTGGGCGACTCACCGGGGCGCCGCTCCTTCCTGATGTTCGGCGCCGGGCGCATACTCTGGGCCTCGGACGACGCGAGCCCGAGCCTCTTCGCCCTGGACGGCAACAGCCTCATGACCTCTCGCACCTTCGCGATAGGCGACGGGGAGTTCACCATCATAGCGGACGAGCTCCGCTCCTCCCTCCTCGCGGACCTCCAGGCCGTGGAGCAGCCGCGCATCCTGGCGCTCGCCGCCGGGTCCTTCCTCCTCTTCGCCGCCCTCTTCGTGGCGAACGCGCTCTACCTGGGGCAACGGAAGCGCCTGGCCCTCGCCCAGGAGGAGCGCCGCCTGTCGGAGCGCGTCGCCGAGCGCGAGCGCGAGCTCAGGGACTCCGAGCTGCGCTACGCGAGGCTCTTCGAGGAGGCGGTCGACGGCATAGTCATCGTCGACGAGACCTTCGTCATTTCAGGCTGCAATCCCGCGGCGGCTGCCCTCTTCGGCCTGCCCGAGGAACGCCTGGTCGGAAGCGATCCGCTCTCGCTCTCCCCCGAGCGGCAGCCCGACGGGCGCCTGAGCTCGGAAGCCATTGCCGAGGTGCTGGAGCGTATCCGCTCGGGCGGCGCGCTCGTCTTCGAGTGGGTTCACAGGAGGGGCGAGCGCGAGACCTTCGACGCTGAGGTAAGCGTCTCGCCCATTCGCTTCGGCGAGCGAGTGGCCTACCAGGCCTTCATCCGCGACGTTACGGAACGCCGCAGGGCCGAAGGCATGCTCAGGCGGGCGCTCGACGACCGAGAGATACTCCTGCGGGAGCTGCACCACCGCGTCAAGAATAACTTCCAGTTCCTGGAGAGCCTCATCGAGCTCCAGAAGGGCGTGGAGCCGGAAGAGGCCGCCGAGGCCTTGGCGAAGATACAGGCCAGGACGGCCGCCCTGGCCGCCGCCTACCTCGTCACGGCCGAGAAGCCCGATTCGCTCAAGGTCGACGTGCGCGATTACCTCGGCGTCCTCACCGCCCAGGTCTGCGATACGGCCTTCGTGGGCTCTCGCTTCGATACCGCCATCGACTGCGACGACCTCCCGCTCTCCCTCGACCTGGCCGTCTCGCTCGGGCTCCTCTTCCACGAGCTCGTAGAGAATGCCGTGCGCCACGGCTACGGCGATTCGGGCGGCGGCGCGCTCAGCATAGGGTTCAAGCGCGACGGCAACGAGGCTATCTTGACGGTACGCGACTACGGCCGGGGCCTTCCCTCCGGTATGGCCGACGGGCTCGGCCTGACTATCGTACGGGCCCTGGCCCAGCAGCTCAACGGCGTCCTGCGGCTCGAGCGAGCCGAGCCGGGGACCGACGCGGAGATTCGCTTCCCGCTCGCGTAGCGGGCTCGAGGTTCATTGCTCGGGGCGAGTCCTCCAGGGGCAGAGCAGTCTCTCGGCCAGGTCGGCCGCGCCGAAGAGCCCCAGGCCGAGCAAGCTCAGGGCCGCTATCGCCGCGTACATCTCGTCGTAGGCGACCCGCGCCCATGAGTCGACGATCAGGAACCCGAGTCCCGTCTCCGTGGCGAAGGTCTCGGCCAGGAAGAGCACCGCCACGGACGTGCCCAGGCTGACCCGTAGCGACGTAAGGAGATCCGGCAGCGTGGCCGGCAGTACCACGAGCCGCGCCAGGGCCAGCCTGCCGGCGCCCAGCGAGCGCACGGAATCGACCAGCCGCGGCGGGATGCGACGGGCGGCGTCCCTGGCGGCAACGAGTACCTGGCTGAAGACGATGAGTCCCACGAGGAATATCTTCGCCGCGTCG
>CAZNNA010000071.1:0-12677 GCA_964573825.1 uncultured Treponemataceae bacterium | reverse complement strand
TGCATGGCGATCGCTGGAAGCCTCCTCGGCTGGGCCCTGGCCTCCATGCTGAGCGGTCCCCTCCTCGCGAGGCTCAGGCAGGCCATGGGCGAGGGTTCGGGGGCTCGCCTCGGGCCGGCCTTCTCCGCCCTCGGCGCGGCGACGGTCGGGGCCTCCGTGATCGCCTACGTCTACGCGGCGCTCGATCGCTTCCGCAAGGTTTCGGCGGCAGACGCCCTGCGCTTCGGTGCGCCGGCGGACGCCGCCGGAGGCAAGGGCCATAGGCGGCCGAGGCTCTCTCGCTCTCGCCTCCTCGGGACCAACGCCCTCGTGGCGCTCAAGGACGTACTCGCCTCCAAGCGCCTCTACGCCGTCATGGCCCTGGTGCTGGCCGCGGCGACCTTCATGGCCGTAGTACCATCCAGGATACACGCCACGGTAGCCTCGCCGGGCTTCTCGGCCTACATGGGCGTCGGCGAGTGCGACCTGCGCCTGGACCTCCAGCAGGTCGACGATATACCCGGCAAGGCGCGGGCCCTGGCGGAGGCCCTGCGCGCCGATCCGTCCGTGGCGGCCTCCGCCGTACTCGTCGCTAAGGCCCTCTGGGTCAAGGATCTGTCCGGCGCGCGCGTCCGGCTCAAGACAGAGCTCGGTGACCACACGGCCTTCCCCGTCTCGTACGCCTCGGGCGGGCCGCCCGTAGGGGCGGGCGAGATAGCCCTCTCGGCCATCAACGCCCGGGAGCTCGGCAAGGCCGTAGGCGACGCCCTATCCGTCGACGACGGCTCAGGGTTCCGGGAGCTACGGGTGAGAGGCATCTACGGCGACCTGACCAACGGCGGCAAGACGGCCAAGGCCGGGTTCGACGCGCCCGGAGCCGAGCCCATGTGGGCCGTGGCCTACGCGCGCCTCGCCGATCCGTCGGGCGCATCTGGAGCGGCGGCCCGCTTCGCGGCCGCCTTTCCCTACGCCAAGGCCTCGGACATAGCCGAGTTCGTCAGGCAGACCTTCAGCTCCACCATCCAGGCGGTACGCGCCGCAGCCATCGCCTCGAGCGCGGTGGCGCTATCGGTGGCGGCCCTCGTCGCATACCTCTTCATGCGGATGATCACGGCCAAGGATAGCCGCAGCGACGCCGTCCTCAGGGCCATAGGCTTCACCGGCGCCGACATCCGAGCCCAGTACGCCTTCCGGGCCGGCATGGCCCTGGCCGTAGGCATCCTCCTCGGAGCCATAGCGGCGGACAGCCTGGGCGAGGCCCTGACGGGCGTGGCCATCGGGGCCTTCGGCGCCGCGTCCTTCCGCTTCCTAGGCCTATCGCTCGCCGCTCGCCTGGCCTTGCCGCTCGGCCTGGCCGCCGCCGCCTTCGCCGCCGCCGTCGTAGGTTCCCGAAGGGCCTGCGGCGGCCCGTTCGTCGACCGACTCAAGGAGTAAGCCATGCAGTACGTTATCAAGGCCGAGGGCCTCGTCAAGTCCTACGGCGCCGCCGAGGCCCGCCGCCGCGTCATCGACGGCGTATCCCTGGGCCTTTCGCCCGGCGAGTTCATAGCCATCATGGGGCCGTCGGGCTCGGGCAAGACGACGCTCCTCTTCGCCCTGGGCGGCATGGATAACCCGGACGAGGGCCGCGTCGACTTCGAGGGACGAGACCTGTCCACGCTGTCGGAGAAGGCCCTCGCCGACCTGCGGCGGACCCGCATGGGCTTCGTCTTCCAGCAGCCCTCCATGCTCAAGCACCTGAGCATACTCGATAACGTCATGCTCCCGGCTCACCGCGACCATCGCGGCAGAGTCGCCGAGCTCCGGGCCAAGGCCGTCGCCCTCATGGAGAAGGCCGGCATAGCCGAGCTCGCGGAGCGAGACATAGCCGAGGTCTCGGGAGGCCAGCTCCAGCGCGCCGGCATCTGCCGCGCCCTCATGAACGATCCGGCCGTTCTATTCGGCGACGAGCCGACCGGCGCCCTCAACAGCGCGGCCGCCGACGGCGTACTCGAGATGATCGAGGCCGTGCATTCCGACGGTACGGCCGTCGCGCTCGTCACCCACGACGCCCGCGTCGCCGCCCGGGCCGGCCGCGTCGTCTTCATGCGCGACGGAGCCGTCGTAGCGGAGGACGAGCTCGGTCCCTTCGATAGGCCGGCCCTCGAGTCCCGCGTCACTGCTGTGACCGCCCGGATGCGCGAGCTGGGGATCTAAGCCCTAGCCCGATACCGGGAATCGGACCGACGCCGGCTAGCGAGGGAGGCGCGCGGCTCCGATCATCCTTGTGCATGGTTGCTTCCAAGACGATCATATAAGCGAACGGAGGAGACATGCACGCATCCACGGGAAAGAAGACGGGACTCGGTATCGGGGCGCGCTTATTCATCATCATCGCCGCGACCTTGACCGCGGCTATCGTCGCGCTTACGGCTATCGCACTCGGATCAACGCGGAACCTGGCGGACGGACTGATAGAGCAGTCTACCATGGCGAAGCTCAAATCAGACCTGAAGGCCGCGAGCCTGTACCTGGAGCGCGCCCATGGCAGGCTCAGCCTCCGCGATGGAGGCCTTGTCGATGCTAGCGGCAGACCTATACGGGGAAACGACGCCTTCGTGGATTCCCTGACATCGGACCTCGGAGATCTCGCTACCCTCTTCGCCGTCGAGGGCGACGACTTCGTGCGCGTCGTCACCACCGTTCGCGACGCTCAGGGGCAGCGGGCAGTCGGAACGCGGCTCGGCAAGGAGAGCGCGGCCTATGCCCCGCTGAGGGCCGGGCGACAATACCTCGGAACGGCCACTATCCTCGGCCAACGGCACTATACCGCCTACGAGCCACTGAAGGATGACGCGGGTACGGTAATCGGTATTCTCTTCCTCGGTATATCGGTCGGAGAGGCTGAGGCGAGAACCGCTCGTTCCATTGGCAACACGGCTCGGGCCATGATAGCCGCGGCTATCGCGGCTATCGCCGTTTCCTTGACTGCGATCCGCGTCTTCGCCTCGAGAGCCATCGTCAGGCCGGTCCTAGCGGTGGAGCGCGCCGCCGCGGCCTTGTCCGAGGGCAGCCTGGCCCCGGGGATGCTAGGCGAGCGCTTCCTTGCCCGCGGGGACGAGCTGGGATCCCTCAGCCGTTCCATGGCAGAGACCGTTAATCGACTCTCGAGTGTCATCTCGGATGTCAGGGACTCGAGCGAGCTTGCCGCGAGTAGCGCCGAGAGGCTCTCCTCCGCGGCGGAAGAGATTGCCGGGGGCGTAAGAGCCATAGCCGATTCTTCCTCGAAGCTATCCGAGGGAGCCTCTTCCCAGGCAGCCAGCTCCGAGGAGGTCTCGGCCAGCGTCCAGCAGATGAGCGCCAACATACGACAGAACGCCGATAACGCGGCGCAGACCGAGCGCATAGCCGCGAAGGCCGCGGCCGACGCCAGGGAAAGCGGCGAGAGCGTTAGGGGCACCGTCGCCGCCATGAGGACCATAGCCGAGAAGATCGGAATAATCGAAGAGATAGCGAGGCAGACCAATATGCTCTCTCTGAACGCCAGCATCGAGGCGGCCAGGGCGGGCGAGCACGGCAAGGGGTTCGCCGTCGTCGCGAGCGAGGTAGGCAAGCTCGCCGAGCGAAGTCGCCAGGCCGCGGGCGAGATCTCGTCCCTGGCGTCCGATAGCCTTACCGTCGCTGAGTCGGCCGGTGAAAAGCTCGAGGCCATGGTACCCGATATACTGCGAACCTCCGACCTGATCCAAGAGATCAGCGTCGCTACGAGGGAACAAGACTCGGGCGCCTCGCAGATTAACCAGGCCATCCTCGCCCTGGATATGACGGCTCAGCAGAACGCGTCTTTAGCCGAGGAATTCAGCGCTACGAGCGAGGAATTATCCGGGCGCAGCGCTGCCGTCGCCGAGACGGCGCAAGACCTTTCTAGAACGGCCGCGGGACTCCTGCAGGCGATCTCCTTCTTCAGGATCGAGCGCTAGCCTATCCCCGTCCCTCGGGCAGCCGGAGGATCAGCCCCAGGCCCAGGCAGGCGCCCGAGACGAGGGCCAGCCCCATGCCCGGCCCCAGGGCGTCCACGGCGAAGCCGAGTCCCAGGGAGATGGCCGCGGCGAAGAGCGTCTCGGCCTGGGACTCGGCCGAGAGCGCCGTAGCCAGGGCGTCCTGGTTCATGAGCTCGGAGACGTAGGCTATGCCCATGGGCTTGCGCAGGTTCTCGATCACGTAGATGCCCGTATAGAGCAGGGCCGCCGGGGCCGCCAGGCCGAGGCCGTAGGACAGGCCGCTCGCCAGCCCCAGGGCCAGGCCCCCGAGCAGCGTCAGGTTCAGGGGACGGGCCAGGGACGCGAAGCGTTCGGAGAAGCGGCCGGAGGAGCGCGAGGCGTAGGAAGTGGCCAGGTATAGGCCGAAGTACGCGACGCCGACCACGAGCGCCGTCCGCTCCCGTTCGCGCCATGACAGGAGCACGGGCAGCCCGAGCGCCAGGCCCGCCAGGAGCGGCTGGAGGTAATCCTTGGCCGCCTTGTAGTAGCCCGTATAGAGCGCCTGGTTGGATATGGCCTTGAGCACGAACAGGTCCTTGAAGCTCGAGGCGAAGGCCTTGACCACGTGGGCGAATTCACCGGCCGCGGAGCGGGACTCCGGCGAGGCGCGGGGCCCGGCGGGTCCGCCCGGAGCGGCAGCGCCCGAACCGACGCCCGGACCGGCGATCGCCGCCCGGTACGCGGCGCTGCGCGGCCCGTCGAGGCTGGCGGGATAGCTCATCATCAGGAACAAGTCGATCACGTAGGGAATCAGCGTGAACAGGAAGACGATGCGGTACTCGCCCTTCCAGATGACGAGGGCGGCCGCTACGAGCGACGACAGGGCGGCGCCCCGCTGGCTCCACGAGCGGGTATGCCCGTAGTAGTGCGTCTTCTGGTCGGTCCAGCCCTTGAGCCTGAGGTAGTCGAATATCATCGCCTTGTGCGTACCGGTACGGAACGCGTCGCCGAAGGCGAAGACGCCCATCGCCAGCGCGAGGACCGCGTAGCCGCGCGCCAGGTAGAACACGACGAAGGAGGCGATGTAGGCGGCGAAGGACGCTATCATGGTACGGCGACGCCCGAGCGCGTCCGCCATCACCCCCGAGGGAATCTCCATGACGTTTACGAGCACCTCGCGGAGCGCGTAGAGGCTGCCTATCTGCGCGTAGGACAGGCCCTTGTCCAGGAACATGAGTATCATGAAGGGGTCGAAGAAGCGCAGGTCCTTCAGGAACCCGTAGGCGCAGAACTTATAGTACTGGAGGTCTCTCTCGAAGCGCTCGGCGGAAGGCTTGGCCATGATCAGCGGCCCTCCCGGTGCAGGCCCTGGTAGACGTCGGTCCGGCGTAGCGCGAGCTCGAGCTCGAGCGAGCCGTAGCTCTCCCCTATCTCGACCTCGAGGGCGACGAGCCCCGCGACTATGCGCGCCGTGGCGGGCGCGTCCTTGGTCGCCGGCCAGGCCGCGGCGCCGCGAACCACCGTCGCGCCGGCGCCCGCCCCGACCGTCAGCGAAAGCTCGAGCCGCGCGCCCTCCCCGTTCGTGACGGGGGTAACGGAGTAGGAGACGGGCACGTCCGTCCCCGAGCGGTCCGCGAAGGAGAGCGACTTTTCGACGGCCAGGCTCGCGGCCTTGCTCCGCTCGGCCTTGCGGCTGACGCGATCGAGGTACTCCAGGCGGAAGAGCGCCTCGTTGAAGTGCCGCGTCCGATCGCGCACGGCGTGCCGCCCGCCGGGCCTGACGTCGATGACGGCCTCCCAATCCCTGAATTCCACCCGCGGCAGGACGACGACGCCGAAGTCGCCGCCCGACAGGTGCACGCGGACGACGCGCCGTCCCGGGCGGACGCCCCCTATCAGGATGGGCTCGATCTCGTCTCCCTTGGTGAAGCCGAAGAACTCATCGTCGAGGTAGATCTCCGCCGCCCGTATGGGCGAATGCAGCGCTATGACGCCCGGGGTCTCGTCGCGCAGCGACAGGATGGAGCGGTCGTTGGCCGCGTCGGCGAAGGACAGGTCCTTCCTGCCGAGGAGTCGCGCGGCGACGCGCTCGGCTATCCGGTGCGCCACGTGCTCCGAGGCACCCCGGTCTCGGAAGGCGACCACGGCCCCGCTGGCCGCCTCCGCGAGCCGCACGGTCAGGGCCAGCTCGCCGCCGACCACTGCGTACTCGCCGTAGAGGAGGTGGCTCGCCCCGAGGAGGCCGCCGGCCCTCTCGGCGGCGCCCGGCTCGGCCAGGCCGCTCAGCGATAGCTCCTTCTCGGACAGGAGGAGCCCCAGGCTCCTGCGCTCGACGAGCGGGATGTCGGCGAGCACCGACAGGTCGTAGCTCAGTATGCCCTCCGCCACGGCCGCCAGGTAGTCCTGGCGCGGGTCGCCGCCCGAGTTCTCCAGGCCGAGCACCGCCACTACGACGTCGCCCTCTGGCGGGCGAGCCGGCTCGGCGAGCGCCGAGCCGGGGGCGAAGAGGAGGCCGGAGGCGGCGAGCGAGGCCGCGGCGAGGATCGCTGGTAGCCGGTGCGCGGCCGTGCCGGCGGCAAGGGTTATCGTATGGATCATGGGCATTATTGTATGCCCGGTCGGCATCGAGGACAAGGAGCCGGAATATTCTTGACAAGCCTGGTCAGATACTTACACTTATGATCGCCGCGGCAGGGACCGTCGATGTCCCGCAGCCCGAGGCATCCGGCCCCAAGCCGGATCGCGCTCCTCCAAGGAGGGGCAAGGAGGCTTCCATGAGGAAGTTGACCGTAGCGCTCGTCCTGCTCGCGATGGCCCTGAGCGCCTTCGCGCAGGCGGGCCCCGAGCTCAAGATCGATTATAGCTTCAACCTCGCCGCCGCCGATCCCGGAAACTACTTCTACTTCACGGGACCGGTGCGGTACATGGATTCCGGGACGTCCAGGTACTCGGGAACCGACGGCAAGGACGCGGTGGGACAGCCCGACGCGACCAGCCACGCCTCGAAGTACCACTCCACCGAGATCTTCAATCACTACCAGTACGACTACGCCGGCAAGAAGGTCATTCCCGCCGGCCTCCGCGGCCTCTTCCTGTTCGCCGTCGCCACGGACGCCACGCGCCAGGCGGACGCGCCGGCAGTCGTAAAGAACGCCGACGGTTCCCTGACGGTGCGCTACGTGCACCGCGGTACGGCCTACGAGTTCTCGACGGATAAGGATGGCACCATAGCCTTCCCGACCATGGGCTTCAAGATGCGCCAGATCGGGCATACGGACAACGCGATCAGCCCGGACTTCTCCTCGGGCGGCAAGGTCGCGGGCGTCGATTGGGCCAAGGTCTGGAACGCCTCGATACCCGCCGGCAAGCAGGTGGGAACGACCTCGAGCAAGACTGGCAAGGTGTCCCCCGACATGCCAGATCCCGCGGCGGCCATCGGCTACCAGGGCTCCCTCAAGGCGAGCTTCGACGGCAAGGTTCTCAAGATCTCCGGAACGCTGTCCATAGTCAAGAAATAGCAATCGCCTTCCCTCGTCGCTCCTCAGGCCAGCAGCGCTTCCCTGAGGAGCGACAGGGTCCCCTCCATGTCCGCGCGTATATCGTCGATGCGGGCCAGCGACTCGCTCGGCCCGAGCGCCCTGAGACGCTCCATGTAGCCATCGGTGAGCCCCCTCAGGCAGGCGTATATCAGGTCCAGGGCGCGATCCCTATCGACGCCGGGCCGGAAGGCCTCCGGACCTAGCGACTGACCGAGCCGGGCGCGGCTATCGGCGAAGGCGGCGGCGAGCCTGGCCCGTATCTCCGGCGCGGCCTCCCGCGGCGTATTGACGTAGGCGTCGTACACGAGGGAGTAGGCCGCGGGTAGCTCGAGGGAGGCGCGTAGCTTGGCCATGGTAGCGTCGGTCATGGCGGCGAAGAAGTCGCGGGGCGAATCGCCTCCGTAGGATTCCATGCGCGCCTTGAGCGCCGCCGAGGCGCGGTCCAGGGCCGCGAGGTAGAGGCCGGCCTTGCTCTCGAAGTAATGGAAGACGAGCCCCTTGGACACGCCCGCCGCCTCGCATATCGCGTTGGTGCTCGCCCTCGCGAAGCCCTCGGCGGCGAAGGCCTCTTCCGCCGCGTCCAGGATGCGCGCCCTCGGGTCGTCCTTGGGGGCGTCCCGCTGGTCGTCCCTAGGCAAGGGAGAGCCCCCCCAGGAAGGCGCCGAGCTCGGCGTTGACCGCTCCCGGGTTATCGAGGTTGGTCGCGTGCCCGGCCTCCGGTATGACGACGAGCCTCGCGCCCGCTATGCTATCGCGCATGAACGACTGCTGGTGCCCCGTCAGGGTATCCTTATCGCCTATCATGAGCAGGGTCGGGCATCGTACCGACGCGAGCCCGTCGCGGCTCTCCATGCGCGTCACCGCGTCCCACACGCGGGAGAATCGATCGCGCGTCATCGATACCATCGACTCGTAGAGGTAGCGACGCTTTGCCTCGTCTGGCTTGGCCAGCATCGAGCCCGCCATGAGGCCCGCCGACCAGGCCAGCGGCATGCGAGCCATCCAACGGCGGTTGATGGGCACGCAGAAGCGCTCGAAGCGATTGAAGGAGTTCGAGCAGGGCGAGCCGATCAGAGCCAGGGCGGCGACCCGGTCGGGATACCGTATCGCCGCCTGCAGGGATAGGTGCCCGCCCATCGATAGGCCGCAGAGCGCCGCCTTCCGCAGGCCCAGGTGATCGAGCAGCGCGACGAGGTCGCCGGATAGGCTGGCGGGATCGACGGGACCGTCGGGCAGGCTCGAGCGGCCGTGCCCGCGGGCGTCCCAGGTAATGACGGTATAGCTATCCTTGAAGGACGCTACCTGCTCCGCCCATTGCCGCGCGTCGAGCGCGGCCCCGTGCGAGAAGACGAGGGCCGGGCCCTTGCCCGCGACCTCGTAGTAGAGCCGCGCTCCGTCGTGTTCCAGGTATGCCATGGGTATGCTCCGCTCAGGACAGATTGACCGAGTGGTCAACCCATCCTACACCGCATTGACCGCATGGTCAATACCGCTCTATCCCTACCTCGCCGGTATGGCCTCCGCCTCATCGCCGCGGACCGCTACCATGTCCGCCCTGGCCATGGCGGCCTCGTAATCCTTGGTACCCACGAAGACGTCCTTCTTATAGGGATTGACGCCGAGCCTCTTGGCCCGGTAGGCGATATAGGCGAGCGCGGCTACGTTGATAGCCAGGGCTATCGCCGATGGCGAAGTTCCACACGTCATAGGCGACTATGAACACCCAGGTCATGTCGGGCAAGAGCATGTCGTCCTTCTTCTTGCTCGAGTAGATGCCCCACCAGCTCGTCATGCGGAAGATGCTGATGATGCCCGCGATACCGTTCTAGACGTTGTTCCAGCCGCAGACCTGCGTCGCGTGCTCCGAGGTGACCCAGACGGGCGAGCCGTTCAGTATTAGGCGGCCGCTTACGATGCGACGAGATTATCCATGGCATTGATGTCGGCCAGGTATTATCGAAATACCTGGCTGGAAAATTTCATGAGCCTATTTATAATGGCTCAGTAAGCCGTCCCAAGCTCCCGCTCCATCCAGGTCCTGGCATAGGCCAGCTGCCCGGGCGTGTGGAAGTAGTGCTCGCCGCCGGGCATTACGTCGACGGAGCAGCCGAAGCGCGCCGCGAAGCCGTCGAGGACGTCGCGTTCGGTCAGGCTATCGCCCTCGCCGTAGAGGATGGCGGTCGGTACGGCCCAACGCTCGACCCGGCGCTCCCGAGCGAACGAGAGGTACTCCCAGGACAGCGTCTCGCCGAAGTCCGTGGCTACGGTACCCTCCCGGCGCAGGCGCTCCTCGGAGACGCCCGCCCAGCCCATCATGTTCGCTATGAGTCGTTCCATGTCCAGGATGGGCGATAGGAAGAGCGCCCTAGCGAACTCCGCGCCGCCCGCGAAGGCGACGAGGCTGAAGTACGCGCCCAGGCTGCAGGCGAACAGGGAGAGCGATTCGTAGCGCCTCGCTATCGCCCCGTGGACGCTCCGGAGATCGGCCGAGCCGTTCCTGGCGTCGCAGGCGTACGGGATGCCCTGACGCGTCTCGCCTCGGCGATCGCCGTGCTCGGGCAGGTCGAAGGCGATCACGTCGTAGCCCCTACTCGTCGCCACCTCGGCCAGGGCTAACGCGTCGGCCTTGCTTCCGTGCCTGCCGTGAACGTATAGGAAGGCCTCGCGCCCACCCTCGCCGTAGCGTAGGGCGGGGATACCGCCTAGTTCGAATAGCTCTGCCTTCATGGGCGCTTACTATATCACCGGCTAGGCACTGCTACGAGCCCATGCCTCACCGACTCGTCACGGTAGCGCCGCCGATGATGGCCAGCGCCGTCGTCAGCCCGTCGAGCGTTAGCCTTAGTTCGCCATCCGAGCCGTCGACCGAGCCCTGCCCTACCGGCTCGAAGGCTACCGGCTCGCCGGAGCCCGCCACGAACTCCGCGGCGTATATGACCGAGGGCTGCCCGTTGACGCCCGACCAGCCGGGTCGGCCTTCCTTGGCGTTACGGGGCCAGCGATCGTTGTAGTCGAAGCTATGGTTGACCTCGAGGAAGGCCCTATATCGCTCGCCCCGGCGGAGCCCCCCGAGCTCTCGCGCTATCGTCGCCCCGCCCTTGGGGGTCGCGCCCGAGACCGCGTCCAAGGCCGCGTCCGAGTCCTCTACCACGCCGCCCTTGGCAGGCGCCGACCCGGCCGCCCCGCTCCTACGGCTCCAGACCGGCAGAGCCTCGGGCCTGCCCTCCCTGGGAGCGGCCTTCCAGCTAGCCTTGGCTGCGCTAGCGGTGACGGACACCGTCCCGACGCAGTTGCCTCCTAGGTCCTCGATCCAGGCGGCATGCTGCGGAGGCGACTTGGTCGGTACGAGGAAGAACGTCCACGTCCTGAGCCAATGCGCTCCCGGCGTCAAGGACAGCTCTATCCCGGTAGGCTCGTCGCCCTCGATCCTCGAGGCGACGACTGCCGCCTCGGTCGTCTGCGACGTAACGGTGCCTACGATGGTAGCTACGCCCGCCAGTACCAGCGACAGGCGCCTCATGGAGTTGATTCCCATGGTTATCTCCTTTCGGTTAGCCAGGCCAGGATCAGGTCCACGGCCCGGTCGGTAAAGTCGGTTTCCTTGTCCCACAGCTCCGGCAGGGTCCTATGCCTGAGCAGCGATTCGATGGCGCCCCAGACGCAGGCGATGGCGAGCGCGCTGTCCCTGGCCGGGTCGTCGCTCCGGGCCTCTCCCTTGGCCACGGCGACGCGCAGGGCCTCCTCGGCGAACGCGTGGCTACGGTAGTACCGGGCCATGCGCTCGGGCGGGGCGTCGATATCCTCCCTGAAGCCGCTCATGACGAGCATGGCGGTCTCGCGGTTCTTGAGGGCCCAGTCGCGGAAGGCGCGCAAGCCCGCGACGAGGGCCGATATGCCGTCGAAGCCGCGGGAACGCCCGGCGATGTAGGCGTCCAGGCCTTCCATGCAATGCATCTTGAGAGCGTCCAGGAGCTCGGCCTTGTCTTTCCAGTAGTAATATATGATGGTGGCGCTGACCCCGCAGCGGGTAGCGAGCGTCCTCATCGATAGGCCGTCGTTCCCGCTCGTTATGACCAGGGCCAGAGCCTCGTCGAGGAGGCGAGAACGCAGTTCCGGGTTTGGGTTCCTCATCGCACCTCCTCGAGTCGCTATCAAGATATTAACCGTGTTATTTTAACATTGTTAATTTATATATTTGACATACCTTAGTCAAGCGTCTAGCGGCCGACGAGGCCTCGCGGACGCTAGACGGATAGGACTATCGCTATGATACTAGGAGTCATGACGAAGGCGACGCGCGCGCTCGGAGGACTCATGGCAACCCTACTCGGGCGAGTGAGGCTCTCCGATGCGCTCGAGCTGGGCGGGGGGCCGTACGCGCTGCACGTATCCGATACCCCGAGCGCCTTCTACCCCGAGCTGCGCCGCGTCATAGGCATACTTGATCCCGAATACATACTACACACGGGCGACCTCGTCGATAACCTTAAGCTACAGCTATACCCCAGCCTATCGGTACGCTACGAGCGCGAGCTCGCGGCCCTCCTCCGGCTGCTCGATTCCAGTCGCGCTCGGGAGATCTATATAGCCCTGGGTAACCATGACGACGAGGCCGCGGTCTCGCGCCGCGCCGGCCGCGCTCGGATCTATCCCGAAGGCGGCCGCGTAACGCTCGGCGGCATCGATATAGCCTTCGGGCACTACGCCCCGTCGTCGCCAGCGGCCGATAGCCCCGCCCGCCTCTACCTCTACGGTCACGACCTGAGCCGGCCGAGCTACCGCGGCCGGGACGGCGCCTACCTGAACGGCGTCGAGGCGATGCATCTCATAGACCTGGGCTCCGGTCGCTACGTCGCTCTCGACTATCCCGTGGGTACGGAATCGGCTAGGCTCAACCACTACAGGGCTCGCGTATAGGAGGTTGGACATGGTATCGCTCCTCAGGAACGCCACGCGCATGCTGCTGGCCGCGACCGAGGATAGGCAGGCGACTCTTAACCGCCTGGCCACCTCGTACGATGCCGAATCCATGGCCCTGTACGCCGTCTTCGATAAGGCCGACGAATTCCATACCATCGTCTGCCTGACCTACGGCGAGGCGGGCGCGTTCCGTAGGTCATCGATCAGCGACGCCCTGCTCATACGGAAGGAGCCCGTAAGCCTCCTCTGCGGGCTCTGCTCAACCTTGGTTGACTCGGCC
>CAZNNA010000070.1:0-12680 GCA_964573825.1 uncultured Treponemataceae bacterium | reverse complement strand
CGCCGGACTGCGCGACGACGGCCTCGCCTTCCCATCCCGGCCGCTCGAGGAGCCAGGCGACGGTCCAATGGAGCTCGCTCTGCCGCTCGGCCTTGCGGACCGCCTGGGCGCCCGCCGCGGCGCGCGCCAGCCGCATGGACAGCTCGTCGGCCGGTAGGGGCGGCGGGCCGCCGTCGCCGCGCTCGCGGGCCAGGAAGGCCCTGGCCTGCTGGTGCCCCAGGAGGTCGCCGTAGCGGCGCAGCGGGCTCGTGGCCTGCGCGTACATCGTCACGCCGAGGCCCTGGTGGGCCCGCGGCTGGACGCCCGCCATGCCGGCCTTCATGAGCCGTCGCTTGGCGAAGTCGCCGGCGAGCCCCTCGGGAAGGTCGTCCCTGGAGCCCGGGGCCTCCTGGCTGTAGTACGGGAAGGGCAGGCCGCGGTCGAAGGCCCAGCGCGCGAAGCCCTCTCCGGCGAGCACCATCATCTCGCGGACGACGCCGCTCGAGCGGAAGCGCCCGACGGGCTCTATGCGCGGCCGGCCGTCCTCGACCCAGACCCTGACCTCGGGAATATCTATGTCCACCGCGCCGTTCCCCAGGCGGTAGGCTCGGCGCAGGTCGGCCAGGGCCGCTAGGCGGGCGAGCGGCCCCTCGCCGAGGAGACCGTCGGCCTGCTCGTAGGTGGCGCGCCTGACGCGCACGAGGCTCGGCATGACGCTGACGTCGCCCGCGAGGCCGTCGTCGCCGACCTCTATCCTGAACGACAGGGCGCGGGACTCGGCGGCGAGTCCCAGGCCGAAGCGGTCGAGGGCCTCGTCCGGCAGCATCGGAATCGCTCCCTCGGGCAGGTAGAGCGTGCCCGAGCGATTAGCGGCCTCGAGGTCGGCCGGGCAGCCCGGTACGATGGCGCTCGCCGGGTCGGCCACGTGGACCCAGACGGCCTCGCCGTCCCAGGCTATGGCGTCGTCCGGGTCGTGGCTCCAGGCGTTGTCTATGGCCCAGGACTCCATGCCGCGCAGGTCGACGCGCCCCCGGTCGTCGTCGGGCCCGAGGGCGAAGTCGGGAGCCTTGGATGGATGGCCCGAGCGTATGGGGTGAGGGTTGACGCGGGGCGTCCAGATGCCCGCCTTGAGGAGCCAGGCCTGGGCCGCCTCGGGTCCCTCGCCGAGGCCTATGTCCGCGGCCGCCTTGGACTTCTGGGTCCTGCCGTAGGCCAGGGCCTCGATCTCGCCGTAGAAGCGCTCGTCCCCGGCCTCGACCTCGCCCCGCCTGGCCCGCGCCACGAAGGCGGCGCGCTCGGCCGCCTCGCCTTCCTTGCGGCGACGCTTGGCCTCCTCGGCCTCGCGCTCCTCGGCGGAGAGGGCGGCCGCGCGGGGGGGCGCGTCGCCGCCCCCGGCTAGCCGGAAGGGTAGGCCCTCGCTCGCGCGGAGCCAGGCGGCTAGCGTCTCGCCGGGGCCGCTCGAGCCGAAGGCGAGCTCGGCGAGCTCGGCCAGGCCGATGACCGAGCCGGCCGTCATCTCCCAGGCGGTCTCGAACTCGCCTCCCCCGGGGGGCTCGGGCAGCGACTTGAGCGGGCCCGGGTGCAGCCGCTCCACGTCCTTGTCCCGTACGCGAGCGCCGGGCCCCGAGGCGAAGGAGAGCTCCAGCTTATCGCCGTCTCGCCTCGCGATAGCGGGCTTATTCTTATAGATGACGAGGGCTCCGTCGTTGATCATGGCTTTCCTTTCGCCTTGGCGAGTTAGTATACGAACGAAGTCGCTATATAGGCAACGCCCGGGCTTATTGACGAAAAGCTCGTTTCGAGTATCCTTATACGGCGCCGCGACTTCTATGCCCCGCGCGGCGATATCTATCGGAGGTCATTACCATGGTAGCTCTCATAGTCGGAATCGTCTGTATCGCCTTCGCGGTATTCGCCTGCCTGCCTGGCACCCTCGGCTGGTGGCAGGACGTGCTCGCCTTCCTCCGCGGCTCCGTGCCCGTGCTCGCGGCCTTCATCGGGCTCATCGCCGTCTTCATCGGCATAGCCGACATCAAGGACCGCATGGAGGCCAAGAAGGAAGAGGCGGAGGAAGCGGCGGCCGACAAGGAAAAGAAATAGGCGGGCCCGTCCGGGGCCGCCAGGAGGGTTCATCCGCTTGACACGATATGCGATGTATGTGATTATACCGCTCGCTATTTTGAACCCGAAGCAAACTCCACGAAGGTGAAGGTATAGATTGATGAAGACCGTATTCGTTAAGCCCGCGGACGTCGCCCGCTCCTGGTTTGTCATTGATGCCCAGGGCCAGCGCCTCGGTCGCGTCGCCGCCAAGGCCGCGTCGCTCGTCCGCGGCAAGCACAAGGCCTGCTACACGCCGCACCAGGAAGTCGGTGACTATGTCGTCATAGTCAACGCCGACAAGGTCGAGCTGTCCGGCACCAAGGCCACGGACAAGATCTACTACAGGCATACCGGTTTCGCTGGCGGCCTCAAGAAGACCAACTTCTCCGCCCTCGTAGCCCGCCATCCCGCCGATCCCCTCGAGATCGCCATACGCGGCATGCTTCCCAAGGGCCCCCTCGGTCGCAAGCTGGCCCTGAACGTCAAGGTCTACGCGGGACCCACCCACCCCCATGCGGCCCAGGCCCCGGTCGCCATAGAAGTCTAGGAGATAATCGATGGTCAGGAATCTCGGAGTAGGAACCGGAAGGCGCAAGACCGCCGTGGCTCGCGTCTACCTGCGCGAGGGTAGCGGCAAGATCACCGTCAATAACCTCGAGCTGGATAAGTATTTTACCATCGCCGAGGTGGCCAGCGCCGTCAGGCAGCCCCTCGTCGTTACCGCGAGCGATAACAAGTTCGATATCGTCATCAATGTCGTCGGCGGCGGCCCCCACGGCCAGGCCGGCGCCTGTAGGCACGGTATCGCGCGCGCCCTGAGCCAGGTCGATCCCGATTCGAGCCTGGCGCTCAGGAACAACGGCTTCCTGACCCGCGACCCGAGGATGGTCGAGCGCAAGAAGTACGGCCAGCGCGGCGCCCGCCGACGCTTCCAGTTCTCCAAGCGCTAGGATCGCGTCCGAAGGCCTCGTGCCTCGCGTCGTATCGATCGAGAAGAGGGCCCGCGGCGTCGTTCAGGCGACGACCGACGACGGCTCTCTTTTCATTTTTAAAGCATGCTTTCTGCCCGAGGCCGCGGACGGCTCCGCCCTCCTACGCGCCTTCCTGGCCGGGGGCGGGGAAGCCGTCGGCCTTCCCGTCTCGATAGGGCTCGAGGCCCTCGAGCTCGCCGCTGGGGCGACCGCGGCGGAGGCGGCGGCCGTCGCCCTCCTGGCCAGGGCCGAGCAGTTCAGGAGAGGGCTGGAAGGCAAGCTCGGAACGCGCGGGTACGGACGAGCCGCCGTAGCCGCAGCCCTCGACGGCCTCGAGGCCTCGTCGCTCCTCTCGGACGAGCGCTACGCCGGGGCCTGGATCAGGCAACGCCTGCGCCGCCGCCTCGACGGGCCGCTATCGCTCTCGGCCGCCCTCTCGGGCAAGGGCGTGGATGCCGGAGCCGCGGCTCGCGCCCTTAAGGAGACGCTCGGGGGTCCGGGGAGTCCCGAGCGTCTCGAGGCCATAGGTCGCCAGCTCGAGGCGCTCCTCCGCGAGGGCCTCGGCGCGCGGGAGGCTCGATCGAGGCTCGCCGCCTTGGGCTGGAAACGCGCGGAGATAGACGAATGCCTCGATGCGTTAGAAATACCTTGACATTACGTTCCCTTTCTTGCAGAATACTTGCAAATCATACCGTATGGGGAGAAGCGCTATGGATGACGACATCCTCACTATCGAAGAGGTTGCCAAGTACCTTAGGGTCTCCGAGCGGACCGTCTACGACTGGGCCCAGAAGGGCGAGATCCCGGCTGGAAAGATCGGTACCGTTTGGCGTTTCAAGAAGAGCGAGATAGAGCGCTGGGTCAACGAGCGCCTATCCTCGAATAAGCCCATCTCTAACCTACACCCGGTACGGATGCGTAACGTACTGTCGCCCGATAGGGTCGTCTTCCTGGACTATCCTCGGAAGCGCGACGCCCTGGTGGCCCTCGCCGAGCGCCTGTCCGTGGCTCCGCAGATCAAGAGCAAGCAGGAACTCGTGTCGGAGATCCTCAGGCGCGAGGAGCTCATGAGTACGGCGATAGGGCGCAACATAGCCATACCGCACGTCAGGCTCTCGAGCGTCACCGATCTCGTGGTAGCCGTCGGCATAAGCAAGTGCGATATCCAGGACTTCAACGCCTTCGACGACGCGCCCGTGAGGCTCCTCTTCATGATCGCCGCCGCGTACAACCAGCACGCCTACTACCTACAGACCCTCTCGTACTTCAGCGCCAAGCTCAAGTCCAACGAGCTGCGCGAGGGCATCCTGGCCTCCGCCGATCCGGCCGCCGCCTACGAGCTGCTCGTCGCCCAGGACGAGGACTGAGACCCGCCGAGTCATCGCCATGACGAGGGCGCTCCCGCGGGAGCGCCCTTATTCGTTGCGCGCCCCGAGCCTTCCATGCTACCATCCATCGCCACTATCGCCGTAAGACCCATGCAAGAACGAGGTACGATCACGTGTTCCTAAAGAGCCTCGAGATATTCGGTTTCAAGAGCTTCGCCGACAAGGCCAGGGTAGACTTCTCCGAGGGCATCTCGGCCCTCCTCGGGCCCAACGGCTGCGGTAAGTCGAACGTCGTAGACGCCATCAAGTGGGTGGTCGGAGAGCAGTCCGCGCGCTCGCTCCGGGCCGAGTCGATGGAAGACATCATCTTCAACGGCACGGAGACCCGCAAGGCGCTCAACGTGGCCGAGGTTACCCTGACCATATCGAACGAGAAGGGCGTCCTGCTCCTCGACGTACCGGAGGTCGCCATCAAGCGGCGCCTGTACCGTACCGGCGAGAGCGAGTACTTCATCAACAACCAGCCCGCCAAGCTCAAGGAACTCCGGGAGCTGTTCTGGGACACGGGCATCGGCAAGAGCGCCTATTCGGTCATGGAGCAGGGGCGCATCGACCAGATCCTATCGAGCAAGCCCGAGGAGCGCCGCTACCTCTTCGAGGAGGCCGCGGGCATCACCAAGCATAAGGCGCGCTCGCGCGAGGCCGAGCTCAAGCTGTCGCGGACCGAGGAGAACATGCGCCAGGTCGAGGGCATACTCGGCGAGGTCAAGCGCAGCCACGACACGCTCAAGACGCAGTCGGAGAAGACCCTTGCCTACCGTAGCCTCCGCGAGGACGTCTTCAGCGCGGAGCTCGACCTGCACCTCCTCAGGCTCCGCGGCTTCGTCAACGACAAGGAACGTCGGGACGCCGACATAGCGGCCAGGACGGCCGAGAGGGACGCCCTCAAGGGACAGATCGACGGCATCAACCTGTCGCTCGAGGAGAACCTGGACATCGTCAACTCGATGGAGGCCAAGCTCGTCGAGGTGCAGAAGACGGTCTACGGCCTGGCGGTGGAACGCGTGGGCAAGGAGAAGGAGCGCAAGCTCCTGGCGGAGCGCGTCGCGGAGGCCAAGGCCAAGATAGACCAGGCCAGGCTCAAGCTTAGGGCGCTGGCGGAGCGCCTCGAGGAGCTCCGCGACGACGAGGATGAGAAGAACGACATACTCCGCGGGCACAAGGGCCGCATAGCGGAGATCGAGAAGAATATCGTCGGCTTCGAGGGCTCCATACGCTCGGCCGAGGAACGCATCAAGGCTAACGACGCGGCCATGGCCAAGGCCGAGGCCGACATCGTCGCCTTCGACGCGGAGCTGGCCAAGGCCCAGGTCGAGCTCGACGCGATTACCGAGGACATCGTCGGGGAGCTGGACGCGAGGCTCAAGGAATCCGGCTACTCGGCCTCCGAGCGCAAGGCCGCGGAGGAGGCCATCGAGGCCCTCATAGCCGGCATCATGGCGCGCCTCTCCGGCAAGGCCGCCATACTCGACGACCTGGCGACCATCAAGGACTACGGCGCCGCCGAGGCCCGGAACCTGATAGCGAGCGCCAGGACGGCCATGGCCGAGGCCGCCGAGCGGGCTCGCGAGCTCAAGGAACGCTACGAGGCCTATCGGCGGTCGACGCCGTCGTTCATAGACGAGTTCCTCTCGCCCGAGGGCATCATCACCAAGAAGCGAGCCATCGACGCCCTGGTCTCGTCCATCAAGGACGGCGTCATGGAGCGGCGCGAGCGCATAGCGGCCCTCCGCGAGGAGAACCGCGAGCTGGCCGTAAAGATAAACGAATACCGCAAGACCCTGGAGGAACTCCGGGGCAACCGCATACGCATGCAGACCCAGGTCCAGGCGGCCGAGGAACAGCTGTCGATGATCAAGCGCGAGATAGCCAGCCAGGAAGGCTACTATCGCGAGCTCGAGAACGAGGCGACGCTCGAGGAACGGCGCCTGGCCGAGTCCGAGGAGAGCCTCTCCTCGATAGACGAGGAGATAGCCGACATAGAGAAGCGCGGCCGGGAGCTGACGGCCGAGCTCGAACGCCTGGAGAAGGACATAGCGATCAAGAACTCCGACCTCGGGAAGCGCCAGGAGGAGCTACGCAAGAAGATAGACAAGCTCGGTACCCTGCAGACGGAGCTCGAGCGACAGCACCTGGGGCTGGCCCAGACCGAGACGGAGATACGCAACGTCAAGGACAACTTCCGCGAGCAGTACGGCCGCGAGCTCGTGGAGTTCGAGGAGCGGATGTACGAGCTCAGGGTGCCGGCCCAGGAGCTCAGGGATAAGCTGGCCGATAGGCGGCAGAGGCTCAAGGACCTGGGGTCGGTCAACCTGATGGCCCCGGAGGAGTACGCCGAGGTCAAGGAACGCTACGAGTTCCTCTCCACGCAGCTCGGTGACCTGCAGAAGGCGCGCGACGACCTTAGGCGCATCACCCAGGAGATACGCGACGAGAGCGCCGAGCTCTTCCTGGCTACCTACAACCGCGTCAAGAAGAATTTCCATAACATGTTCAGGCGTCTCTTCGGCGGCGGCCGGGGCGAGCTCAGGCTCATCGACCCGGATCACGTGCTCGAGTCGGGCATCGAGATATACGCGCAGCCGCCCGGAAAGAAGCTCGAGAACATTACCCTCCTATCCGGCGGCGAGAAGAGCCTTACGGCCATAGCCCTGCTCTTCGCCACCTACATGGTCAGGCCGTCGCCCTTCTGCTTCCTGGACGAGATAGACGCCGCCCTGGACGAGCAGAACGTCATACGCTTCGTCAACCTCCTGCGGGAGTTCGGCAAGACGAGCCAGTTCATCGTCATAACGCATAACAAGAAGACGGTTACCGGCGCCGACGCCCTCCTGGGCGTCACTATGGAGGAGTCCGGCGTCACCAAGGTCATAGCCGTCAGGCTGGAGCGTTCCGACGGGCAGCCCATCGCCATGCCCGCTCCCAACGTTCCCTACGAGGACGAGGACGTCGAGTACGAGCACGGCCGCGAGCTCGACGAAGGACCCGAGGAGGGCCAGAAGCCCGCTAGGGGCACCGCTATTCCCAAGGTCGTCGCTGCCGAGGAGTCTGAATCCATTGACGAGGTCTCCGAGGCGAGGGCCCCGGGCGAGCCCTTCGAGGATGAGCCTGTCGAAGACAAGCCTGTCGAAGACAAGCCTGTCGAAGACAAGCCCGTCGAGTCGGAGCCCGCGGAGGACGAGGCGGGCGCATGAAGCCCGGGGCCGGCGTCTCGGCCGCCATGGCGCGGCTCGCGGCTATAGCGGCGTCGCTCGCGTCCCTCGCCTCGAGATCCGCGGCTGGCCTAGCCGGCGCGGCCGGCTCGCTCCTAGGGCGGCTCGCGAGGCGCCCTCCCGGCTCCGGCGCGCCTAGCGCGCCTGCTAGCAGGCCCCGTACGGCGCCCTCCAGGCCGCCGGTCGCGCTCGTCGCGGTCGCGGTCGCTATAGGCGCTCTCACGCTACTGGCGCTCGTCTTGGCGTTCTCCATCGCTTCCTCGCGAGGGGCCGGCCCGGGCGAGGCCTCCGGCGTCGCGGCGCGACCTTCGGCCGGCCCGAGTACGCCTGTACCGAGGCAGGGAGGCTCCCGGGGCCTCGCGGAGTTTCCCTCGGACCCAAGGGAAATCGCCGGTATGCTCGTCATCCCGGGCCTGGACGACTGGCCCTATCCGCTAGCGCTCGTACCCAAGCCGAGGTATACTGAGGCGGACGCGGACGGTCTCTGGCCAGACTTCGGCTCCCTGGACCTGTCCGATGTATCTCGACGCAGGAAGGCCGAGCTTGAAGCGATTCTCGATGCCGTCGATTGACCGCGATAAAGCCGCGAGGCGCCTCGCGTTCCTCTGCCTAAGCCTACTGCTCGGTTCCTGCGTATCGACCCCTGACACCGGCGGTACCGAAACCGCCGCGGGCGCGCCTGCAGTCGTCGACCAGGTAGCCGCCGCGCCCGCCGTCATCGAGGTCGAGCCGCAGGCCGTCGATTCGACGTGGCGTCGCTCGCCGCCCGGGCTCTCCGAAGAGTTCGTTCTAGCCGAGCCGTCGATCATGCCGACCGCCGCGCCCGCTTCTCCCTCCGTACCGGCGACGGAGGAACGGCCTCCGGCAGCGCCCGTCGATATCACCGTACTATCAGCCGCGGCGCCCGTCTCGTTCGCGCCCGTCGCCTTGCCCGAGCCAGCCATCGCGCCGGCGCGCCCCGCCGAAAAGGCTCCGGAGGTCCCCGCCGAAAAGGCGCCCGCGGTCCCGGCTCCCGTCGCCAAGGCGCCCTCGGCCCCGGCTCCAGTCCCCAAGGCCCCCGCGGCTACCGCTCCAGTCCCCAAGGCCCCCGCGGCCAAGCCTGAGCCGAAGAGCAAGGAACCCGAGTCGCCTAAGGCGGCGCCCGCAAAGAGCCTCGGGCCGGCTCCCGCATCGTCGGCCCGCGTCGTTGACTCGGGGACGACCGAGCGGCGCATAGACCAGACGAGGGCGGTAGGGAAGGGCGAGCGCTTCGAGCTCAGGTTCCCCGGTTCCGGCTGGATATACCTGGGGGACGAGGACGGCAAGGAAGGCGTTCGCTACGAGACGCGCCGCTTCGAGGGCTCGGAAGCCATCTTCGCCCTACGCCCGGAGACAGGCGGCGAGTACGTGCTCCGTTTCCAGCGCCAGGATCCCCTGGACGGCTCGACGGACTCGCGGCTCGTCAAGGTGACGGTCTCTACCGATACTGCGGCGACGGTTCCGATAGGCGTTAAGCCAGTAGCATCTACTGCCCCGACCGCCGCCGCGACGACGCCGGTTCCAGCCGCCGCGACGACCGCGGTTCCACCCGCTGCCGCGACGACGCCGGCTTCGACCGCCGCCGCGACGACGCCGGTTCCAGCCGTCGCGACGACCGCGGTTCCAACCGCTGCCGCGACGACGCCGGCTTCGACCGCCGCCGCGACGACGCCGGTTCCAGCCGTCGCCGCGACAACCACGGTTCCAGCCGCCGCACCCGCCACGCCCTCTCCGGCGACCGCGCCCGCAACCCTAGACCTAGGCGCCATAAGCGACCCGGCCAGGCTCCTGGCCCTGGCGCGCTCGGAACTCGAGGCCAAGCGAACGCAGTCGGCCCTGGCGGTGCTCGATAGGTATCGTGAACTCTTTCCCTACGGCAACGACGAGCTCTTCTTTCTCTACGGCCTGGCCTACGAGCAGGACACGCCCTTCCGCAACGTCAAGAAGGCCCACGAGGCCTACAAGCGGGTTCGCGACGAGTACCCGAGGAGCCTGCGCTGGAGCGAGGCCGCCGATAGGATAGCCTTCCTCGAGCGGCACTACTTCGGGCTCAGGTAGGGATGGGCATGGCTACGAGGAAACTGTTCTACGACCATCCCGATCTCGGCGAATGCGAGGCGCGCGTCGTCGAGCGACGGCTATCCGGCGATGATCTCCTCGTGGTCCTCGACGCGACGCCGTTCTACCCGGATGGCGGCGGACAGCCTCATGACGGGGGTACCATAGCCGGGCTACCCGTCGCCTCGGTCGAGGAGAGCGATGGCGTCGTGACGCATCGATTGGCCGCGGCGGGCGCGGGACCGGCCTCCGACGGGCTCGCGCCCGGTTCCGTCGCGCTCTGCGTCGTCGACCTGGATCGTAGGCGCGACCACAGCGTCCAGCATAGCGCCCAGCATCTCCTGTCGGCCGTTTGCCTCGCCTCCCTCGGCGCCCGTACCCTGTCCTTCCATCTCGGGGAGGCCTACTCGTCGATAGACCTGGACGTGGCGCCGCCCGAGCGAACTGTACTCGACGGCCTCGAGGACGCAGCCATGTCAGCCGTACGGCGCGACGCTCCTTTCCGGTTCCATACCTGCTCCCCGGCGGAAATCGGGAGATTCCCCCTGCGTAAGCAGCCCTCCGTCGAGGCCGGCGAGCTTCGCATCGTCGAGATCGAAGGATTGGATTTCTCTGCCTGCTGCGGAACCCACGTGGCGAGCGCCTCGGCTCTCGAGCTCGTAAGGATACTGCGCGCGGATCGCTACAAGGCCGGCAGCCGGCTTTCCTTCGTGGCGGGTCGGAGGGCCCTAGCGGACTACAGGCGGCTCGCGACGCTCGCTAGGGAGACCGGAGCGGCCGCCTCCTGCGCGGAGGATGCCTTGCCCTCGGCCGTCCTAGCGCTTAGGGATAGGCAGAAGGCGCTCGAGCGCTCCCTAGAGACCGCGCTCGACGAGGCGGCTGAGGCCCGCGCCGAACTCGCGGTGGCCAGGTCCCCTACCGCCGTCGTCTACGCCGAGGCTCCCGGCGCGCCCGAGGGCCTGCGCCTGGCCAAGACCATAGCCCGGCTCGGCGCCGCCGCGCTCGTAACCGTCCCGTCCGCTCTCAAGGCCATCGCGTCGGATCCAAGGCCCGGCGCCGACCTGGGCGCTCTCTACGCTCCCCTCGTCGCGGCCGCCGGGGGCAAGGGCGGCGGCGCTACCTCGCTCTACCAGGCCGCGTTCCCCTCCAGGGGCGCGCTTGAGTCCTTCCTCGAGGCCGTGCGAGCCTGACTTTAAGTCTTTCTACCGGCATGCTATAGGCGGCGTATTGGCGCGCCTTCCCTTGACAGCGGACCGCCTCGCCTCGACACTTGATGAGGCATCAGAAAGCGAAGGGACGCACCGTGGCAAAGAAAAGAAGGTTAGGATTCAGGGGAGCGATGATACTGTGGGTAGCCTCCATCACTACCCTAGGCTTCGCGGGCATGGTCACCGGACTAGCCCTGATCGTCAAGCAAGAGCTTTCCAACTCGAGCTATTCGGCCTCGGAGATAGCCGGCCGAGGGTACGCCGCCGAGGTATCGGGGCAGGTCAACGTCGCGGTCTTCGCCGCCAAGCAACTATCGCTCGGCATCGCGTCGCTCCAGCGACTGGGCGCCTCCCGCGACAGCGCCGTTAGCTACCTCCGGCACTTCCTGGACGGTAACGAGACGATAGGCGGCGCCTGGTTCATTTTCGAGCCGGACGCCTACGACGGCAAGGATTCCGATCATGCTATCGGAGGTCGCGCGCGGGGCGATGGCATTGCCTTCTCCGATGCCGGACGCTTCATTCCGTACTGGAATAGGCTGTCTGGTTCGATAGTCCTCGAGACCTGCGTGGACTACGAGGGAGGGCCTTCCTCGGCTTACTACCAGGAGCCGTTCTCGACGGGCAAGGCGATAGTGACCCAGCCAACGACCTACGAGATAGCCGGGAAGCCCACGACCGTCGTATCCTTCTGCGCCCCTATAGTCATCGACGGTCGGATAATCGGCGTAGCCGGCGTAGACGCCTCCCTGGAGGCCCTGCGGCAGGCTATAGCGGGTATAAAGCCGCTCGGCCTCGGCTATGCCTTCCTCGTCACCGATACGGGCGTCTTCGCCGCCCATCCCGATACGAGCGTCATCGGCAAGACCATCGCGGATATCAGTTCCGCGGATAACCAGGCCAAGGTGATGGATTCCTACACCCAGGGCTTCTCCTATACGGAGATCCGAGCCGCCGCCGCCGGGGGCTTTACCTCGCACGTCGTCTTCACGCCTTTCCACGCAGGCGACAGCGACCGCTTCTGGGCTCTGGGCGTCGTAACGCCCATCGACGGGATGCTCCGGTCGGTGGCCCGGCTCATCCTTCTCATCATCGCCCTATCGGCGGCCGTGCTCCTCGTATCCATCGGCGCCCTCTGGCTCCTCATGGGCCGGGCCATGAGCCCGCTCATTAAGACTGCCTCGGCCTTCTCCGAGCTGGCCCAGGGCGACGCCGACCTTACCAAGAGGATAGCCTTACGAAGGAAGGACGAGATCGGCGACCTAGTCGGCGGCTTCAACGCCTTCGTCGATAAGCTCCACGGCATAGTCTCCACGCTCAAGGCGGCCCAGGGAACCCTCGGGGGCATAGGCGAGGAGCTGGCCTCGAGCTCGCACGAGGCGGCGAGCGCTACGGCCCAGATTCTAGCCAATATAGACGGCGTTCGCAGGCTGTCGGCCAACCAGGAGTCGAGCACGAGCGTGGCCACCAACTCCGTCACGGCGGTGGTCGGCGCCATCGGCGACCTCGACTCGCTGACCGAGACCCAGGCCGCCGGCATATCCCAGGCATCCGCCTCGATAGAGGAGATGATAGGTAATATCGCCTCGGTCAGCTCCTCGGTGGGGCGGATGGCGGAGCGCTTCGAGACGCTCACGAAGACGGCCAGCACCGGTCGCGAGAAGCAGGAGGCCGTGGCCGGAAAGGTTGGCGCCATAGCCGCCCAGTCGGAGCATCTCCTGGAGGCCAACGAGGTCATTTCGA
>CAZNNA010000069.1:8602-12705 GCA_964573825.1 uncultured Treponemataceae bacterium | reverse complement strand
TACCAAGGTCCGCCTTTCCCTCGCCGGGCTCGTGCGCCTGGACCCGGCCATCGATCGTAAGCTCCTGACCGTGGGCCTCCCGAGCGGCGGGGAGATGCTGGCCCGCCAGCTGGCCGGGCTCGTGACGACCAAGTTCGTCGCCGGCTACGGTACGGCGGCCATAGCGGCGCTCGGCATAGGCAACCGCCTGGGCGGCCTCGTCTTCATGCCGCTCTTCGGGCTGATGTCCGGGGGCGGTACCATCGTAGGGCAGAACCTGGGCGCCGAGAACCCCGAGCGCGCCGAGCGCACGGCCCGCGCCGCCTCGCTCATAGGCGGCGGCCTCATCACCGCGCTCATGGGCCTGGCCATAGCCTTTCCCCGGCCGGTCATGGCCGTCTTCGTCGACTCGCCCGAGACGATAGAGGCCGGCGTGTCGATGATCAGGCTCATGGGCTCGTCCTTCATCGTGGTAAGCTTCGCCATAGCCCTGGCCTGCGCCTTCTCCGGGTCCGGCTACAACCTGCCCTTCCTGGTCTCGTCGATGGCCGGCCGCTGGGGCGCCCAGGTGCCCTTCCTGCTCCTGGCCGCCTTCGTCCTGCCCCGGCTCGGCCTGGACCTCGGCATACGCGGCGTCTGGGCCAGCTTCCTCGTCTCCGACGTGGTGGAGGCGGCCGTGCTCCTGGCTTACTACCGCAAGGGCGACTGGAAGCGGGTGCGCGTATGACCGCCCTCGGTACCTACGCCATACGTAATGGGGGCCTAACGTCTCTCGGGGCCCTTTCCCTCGGCCTGGACGACACGGATATCACCTACGGCTACGGCTGCTACGAGACGCTCAAGGTTCGCTCCGGGAAGCTCTACTTCCCGGAATTCCACGAGGAGCGCTTCCTGTCCTCGGCGGCCATACTGGGCATCCGCCACTCGCTCAGGCCCGGAGAACTCGTAGGCGCCCTGGGGCGGCTCGTCGAGGCCGCCGGCCAAGGCGACTGCAACGTGAAGGTCATGATGATAGGTCGAGACGGCCGGGACGCCGATTGGTACGCCTTCCTGCTACCGCCCGTGATCCCGCCGGCGGACTCCTACGCCGAGGGCGTGCCCTGCCTCCTCTTCCGCGGCGAGCGGCACTTCCCCGCGGCCAAGAGCCTGTCCATGCTGCTGTCCACCGTGGCCTACCGAGCCGCTGGCCGAGCGGGCTGCTACGACGCCCTGCTCGTCGACGGGGCGGGGCGCATAACCGAGGGCACGCGGACGAACGTGTTCTATTCCCTCGCCGGCGAACCCGAGGCCGTCTATACCCCTCCCGCCTCGCGCGTCCTCTCGGGCATCACCCGCAGGACGGTCATGGCAGCCCTCGCCGAGGCGGGGCTACGCGTCGAGGAACGGGACCTGCCCGTCGAGGAAGCCGTCGACGGCCGCGCCTCGCTCGCCGTCACGAGCACGTCGAGCAAGGTGATACGCGTGAGGCGCCTGCTCGGCGAGCCCTCGGGCGTTCCCGGTCCCCGGGGCGAGCCGCTGCCGCGCCCTACCGCGCTCGCGGGCTTCGACCCGGCCTCGGCCGCCTCCGTCGAGGCGCCGCCTGCCCCCGCGCTCGGGCGCGTTGTTGAAGTGTACGACGCCTACCTAGGGCGCTACGCGGAGGATAGATCATGGTAATCAAGGAACTCAGGCTCGGGCGCATATCCGTACCGCTCAAGAAGCCGTTCAAGACGGCGCTGCGAACCGTCGAGAGCGTCGAGGATGTCATAGTCGAGCTCGTGGCCGACGACGGCACCGTAGGCTACGGCGAGGCGCCGCCCACGGGCGTCATCACGGGCGACACGACCGGCGCCATCATAGGCGCCATCAACGACCATATCGCCAAGGCCGTCATCGGCCTGCCCGTCGATAATATCGAGGAAATCTGTTCGCGTATCGACGCTGCCGTCGTGCATAATTCGAGCGCCAAGGCGGCGGTCGAGATCGCCGCCTACGACCTCTTCGGCCGTCTCTGCGGCCAGCCGCTCTATCGCCTCCTCGGCGGCTACCGCAAGGAGATCGTCACCGATATCACCATCAGCGCCAACGACGCCGAGCGCATGGCCGCGGACGCGGCGGAGGCGGTGGCCCTGGGCTATCGCACGCTCAAGATCAAGCTCGGCAAGGACCCGGCCCAGGACCTGGCCCGCATGAGGGCAATCCGCGGAGCCGTGGGCTACGGCGTGGACCTGCGGGTCGACGCCAACCAGGGCTGGAAGCCCAAGGAGGCCGTGCGCCTCATCCGCGCCATGGAAGACGCGGGCCTGGCCCTCGAGCTGGTCGAGCAGCCGGTCCCGGCCCACGACCTTTCGGGGCTCAAGCACGTCACCGACAGCGTATCCGTACCGGTCATGGCCGACGAGAGCGTCTTCTCCGCGCGGGACGCCCGCGTCGTCATGGAGACCCGGGCCGCCGACATAGTCAACATAAAGCTCATGAAGACCGGCGGCCTATCGAACGCGCTCAGGATATGCTCCCTGGCCGAGGTCCACGGCGTGGAGTGCATGATAGGCTGCATGCTCGAGGCCAAGGTCAGCGTGACCGCCGCGGTCCACCTGGCCGCCGCCAAGAAGGTCATCACCAAGGTGGACCTGGACGGGCCGGTGCTCTGCAGCGAGGACCCCGTCGACGGAGGCGCGGTCTTCAACGAGTCGCTCGTTCGGCCCAACGAGGAGCCCGGGCTCGGCATCGCGGGCATACGGGGATTGCGCTACCTATAGGCTAGGGGCCTCCGCCGTCCGGCGATCTGGCCGGCCGGCGATTCGGTCGGACGGCGATTCGGTCGGACGGCGATCCAGCCGGCCGAGGCGTATCAATGAACCGCCCGTCCCGAGGCAGCTCGAGGCGGGCGGTTCCGTATCGGCGAGTAGCCCCCTAGGCGAGGGAGGCCAGCAGTCGCTTGACGAAGCGGTACGAGCGCTCGACCGAGGCTACCTCCAGCCGCTCGTCGGGGGAGTGGGGATAGCGTATCGTAGGCCCGAGCGACAGCATGTCCCAGCCGGGGAAGCGGGGACGGAAGAGCCCGGTCTCCAGTCCGCCGTGGGTCGACGTGACGGTCGGGTTCGTACCGTAGAGCTCCTTGTAGACCTCCTTGGCCTTGGCCAGGAGCGGGCTCGAATTGTTGGGGCTCCAGGCGGGGGACTCCGACGGCCGAGAGCGGCGTACCGTCCATCCGTGGTCCGAGGCGCCCGCCAGTCGTCGCTCGACCGTCTCGGCCAGGCTCGCCTTCTCGCCGTCCGAGGAGCTTCGTATCATCACCGTCGCTTCCGCGGAGAAGGCCTCGCCGGATACGCCGGCCTTGAGCGTGCCTAGGTTGAGGGATGTGCGTATGAGCCCGGGCATGTCCGGCTCCATGGCGATGAGCCCGTTGGGGAGCGATCCGAGTACGGCCAGGAGGCTCGCCGAGCCGTCGGGGCCGAGGGTTCGGGATGGGCGTTCCGAGGCGGGCGCTAGCCTCGCCTCGAGGCCGGGATCCTTGGCGCCCAGGGCCAGGCGGCGGGCGTCGGCGGCGGCCTTGAAGGCAGGGCCGAAGGCCGACGCGTCGTTCTCCTTGACGCCGACGAGGGCGCGGGCGTCGCGGGGTATGGCGTTGGCGGCGGTACCGCCCTCGAGCGCGGCCAGGTAGAGCGGGACGCGGGCCTTCTCGAGCAGCGACACCAGGGCCAGCGTGGCGTTGTCGCGCCCCTTGTCTATGTCCACGCCGGAGTGACCGCCGAGTAACCCGCCGACCGAGGCCTCGAACCAGGCCAGGCCGGCCGGGCAGGCCTCGGCCGCGCGCGATAGCTGGGCCGTCGTCCTGATGGCGCCGGCGCAGCCTATGGTCAGCTCCCCGGCGTCCTCGCCGTCGAGTTTGAGGAGCACCGAGCCGGAGACGAAGCCGGGCTCCACGGCCCTGGCGCCGCTCATGCCGTCCTCCTCGTTGACGGTGAAGAGGCACTCGACGGGCACGGAGGAGAGATCCGGATCGGTGATGAGGGCCTGGGCCATGGCGACGCCTATGCCGTTGTCCGCGCCGAGGGTGGTGCCGTCGGCTACGATCCAGGCGGGGTCGGAAGGATCCAGGCGGGGGCGTATCGGGTCCTTGAGGAAGTCGTGGCTCGAGGCGG
>CAZNNA010000069.1:0-8592 GCA_964573825.1 uncultured Treponemataceae bacterium | reverse complement strand
GCCTGGAGTATGACGCCCGTTCCGGCTGGGGGCTTGCCCGGCCGGCGCAGGGCTACGTTGCCCGCCGCGTCGACCCTGGCCTCGAGGCCCTTCTCCCTGGCCCAGGCGACCACGGCGCGGCCTACGGCCTCCTCGTGGTGGGACGGATGGGGGACGGCGCAAAGGGCGGCGAAGCGCTCCCAGACTGGTTGCGGCTGTAGGGATGCTATGTTCATTGCGGCTCCTTTTCTCAGCGCGGCGCGACGGGCGCGCCTCGGAGCCATAGTACCACGGAAGGGCCTCGGGGGCGAGCGGTCACGCGCAAAGTCGCCCTTCCTTACAGCTTGATGGAATACAGGCGGCGCGGGCGTCCCGTCCTCGAGCGGCTCTCCATGGCGCTTACCTCCGCGAGCCCTGCCTCGGCGAGGCCCTGGAGCACGCGCCGCGCCGAGCGGGGCGACAGGTCGAGGGCCGCGGCTATCTCGTCGACGTCGAAGCTGGCCTGGTTGGTCTTCCTGACGATGGATCGTATCTTAGCCAGGTGAGCCGGGCTCAGGCCGGCCCTGCGGGCCAGCTCGAGCGTCTCCCCGTCGCCTTCCGATAGCGCGTAGCTGATGCCGCGGTCCGAGGTGGATATGGGGCCCTCGATGATGCCGTCCACGTCGACTGCGAAGAGGTTCCGGCCTGGTTCGTAGCCTGCGCGGCTCAGGGCCTTGCGCGCGTTAGACTCGGCGTTATAGGCCGTGGTCCCGTAGCCGAGGCCCGCCTTGAAGGCCAGGCCCTCGCGCTCGGCGTGCGAGAAGAGGGTCTCCAGCCTATAGTCGTCCTCGAGGGCTCCCCTCGTCGCGAAGAGTATGTACTCGTTGCGGCCCGATGGAAAGACCGAGCCGAGTATGCACTTGGCGTAGGTGATGAGGATGCGCTCGAAGGCGTTCTTCAGTCCCATGAAGTCGTATTCCGAGCCCCCCGACGGCTGGCGTTCCTCCAGGCTCAGGATCATGACGGCTATCTGGTAGGACTTGAAGCGGGCCGACTCGGCTACGTATATGGCCTTCTGTATGGATTCCCGTATTATGTACTTGGTCGGATAGATCTTGTAGCAGCGGAAGCCCTTGGCCGTGAGTATGTCGTGGGTCTTCGTAAGGCCTGTCAAGGCCGCGCGGGCGAGGCCGGAGGCGATGAGTTCCTCGTGCCGCGCCGCGAGGTCCTCGTAGGAGGTGCCTTCCTCGTACTCCACGATCTGGAGCGACTTGAAGGTCATGCCGAGCTCCTCCGCGGCTTCCTCCACCCCCTCGCGGTCTATGGAGTCTATGCTGATCCTATCGTAGGGGACTCCCTCGTTGCGCATCTGCCAGAGCGTCTTGATGACGCTCGTCCCTACGCGGGGCATGTAGAGGCAGGGCTTGACGGTAGCGTCGGCGTGGGTCGCGATGAGGTAGGGGATGATGCCGGTGAAGAGGATCACGTCGACGCGATCCTCGAGGCCGCGCGCGAGCTCTACGCTCTCCTCCTTGGAGGCGTACTGTCCCAGGACGAATTCCATACGGCCCTCGAAGCGCGCGGCGGCGCGCAGCGCCCGCTCTATGGAATCCTTGGGGCCTATGAGCCCGATGCGCGTCTTCATGCCGGCTCTCCTCGTCGTTGCGTCACGCGGGATTAATGTAACGCTCGGGCGAGGCGGGGACAAGCGTCCCCCCGCCTCGCCGCGGGCCCGGCGTTACGAGGCGGTCGCTCCTCCCGGCGGCAGGAGGCGCCTGGCCAGGGCCCAGAGCGTCCTGGCCGCGGGCGCGAGGCCCGCCTCGTCGAAGTCGAAGCGAGGCGAGTGGTGCGCGTCGGCTATGCTGGCCCCGAACACCGAGTAGACGGCCCTGCCTCCGCGCTCGCTCACGCGCCGCATCATGTAGCTGTAGTCCTCGCTGCCTCCGAGCGGCAGCGGGTCCGTCTTGACCGCCGCGTAGCCGGAGGCGGCGGCGCACTCGGCCGCCAGGGCCATGAGTCCGGGATCGCTATCGGCGCCCACGGCCCCGCCCATGTAGTCCACCGATAGCTCGACGCCGTAGGCCTGGGCCGCGCCCTCGGCCGCCTTGATGGCCGCCTTCTCCATGTACTCGTTGAGCTCCGAGTTCTCGCCCCGGGTCTCCAGGGCCAGGAGCGCCTTGCTCGGGATGACGTTACGGCCGCTGCCGGCCTCCATGCGCCCTACGTTGACCCTCGTCGCTCCGCCCGAGTGCCTGGGTATGCCCTGGATGAGCAGCGCCGCCGTCGCCGCCGCCATGAGGGCGTTGCGCCCGAGCTCGGGATTGGCGCCGGCGTGGGCCGAGCGGCCCTCGAAGCGCAGGTCTAGCTTGGTCGTGGAGAGGAATCCCCCGACCCCGCCGTAGAAGGTGCCCGTACCGTCCTTGATCATCCCGAGGTGGCCGGCCGCCACGGTGGCGGCGTCGTCCAGGAAGCCGCTCTCGACGACGCTCTTGGCGCCCCGGACGCCCTCCTCGGCCGGCTGGAACACTATCTTTGCAGTTCCGCTCCAGGCAGCCCGGCCTGCGGCCAGGAGCCGGGCCAGGGCCAGGCCTATGGCCGCGTGCCCGTCGTGGCCGCAGGAGTGCATGGAGCCCGCGTGCAGCGACGCGAAGCCTTCGCGGACGGGCTTGTGGTCGAGAGCGGTCGACTCGTCCACGTCCACCGCGTCTATGTCGAAGCGGAAGGCAGCGACCGGTCCCGGCCCGTTGCGCAGGATCGCGCCTACGGCGGTGAAGCCGCCGGCCATGCGCTCGACGAAGCGAGCCGGGGCCCCTTCCTCGAGGGCCCTCTGCCGGCAGCGCTCCAGGACCTCCGCGCTAGGCACGCCCATGCGGTGGGACTCGCTCATGAGCTCCCGACCTATGAGTAGCTCCCAGCCTGCGGCCTCGAGGGCCGCGGCTATGGTCGAGGCTGTCCAGAATTCTGTAAAGCCGCTCTCCGCGTGCCTATGGAAGGCTCGCCGCTCAGGCACGAGGCGCCCGAGAATCTCCTCGGCGCGCGAAGCCTCAAGATCGCTCATGTCCTATCGCTCCTCTCCCAGGTCCAGGGCGCAGCGGACGAAGACCCGTACGCCGTAGCCGAGCGCCGACTCGTCGAAGTCGTAGCGCGGGTTGTGGGGCTGGACCGGCTCCTCTCCCGGCTTACGATAGCCCAGGAAGAGGTAGGCCGAGGGCACCGCCTTGGCGAAGAAGGCGAAGTCCTCGCCGCCGGGGGCCGGCCTGGCCACCTCGACGAAGGCGTCGTCCCCGAGCTCGGCCTTGACGCAGGCCTTGGCTCGCTCGTACACGCCTTGGTCGTTGACGAGGGGCGGGTAGGTAAGGCGATAGTCGACCTCCGCCGAGCCGCCCAGGGCCTCGGCCGTCTTCTCCGCTATGGCTATGACGCGGTCGCGCACGAGCATGCGCACGCCCTCGTCGAAGCTCCGTACCGTGCCCTGGATGACGGCCGTCTCCGGTATCACGTTGTAGCGGGAGCCGCCCTGGAAGACGCCCACGGTGACGCCGGCCGAATCGAAGGGATCAATATTGCGCGCGACTATGCTCTGGAGCGAGGAGACGATCTGGCTGCCGATGTAGATTGGATCGACGGCGCGGTGCGGGAGCGAGGCGTGGCCGCCCTTGCCCTTGACGGTGATGATGAAGGGATCGCTGCCCGCCATGATGGGGCCGGGGCGGCAGGCGACCGTGCCGAGCGGCTGGTCCGGCCAGAGGTGCATGCCTATCATGCGGTCGACGCGAGGGTCCTCCAGGGCGCCGTCCCGTATCATGTACTGGGCGCCGCCCCCGGACTGGGCGTCCTCCTCGGCGGGCTGGAACACCAGCTTGACCGTGCCGCGTAGCTCGGAGCGCAGCGCCATGAGCGCGCGGGCCGCGCCCAGGCCCATGGCCGTGTGACCGTCGTGGCCGCAGGCGTGCATGAGCCCGGGCGTCTCGGAGCGGAAACCGTGATCGGTCTTCTCCTCGAGCTCGAGGGCGTCCATGTCGAAGCGCAGCCCGACGGTCTCGCCCGGCAGGGCTCCCTTGACGATGCCGACGACGCCCGTCTTATGGTAGCCGGTCCTGACCTCGACGCCGAGCTCCCCGAGCGTCCGGGCCACGAGCTCGGAGGTGCGCGTCTCCTGCCCGCTCCGCTCGGGGTGCCTATGGATGTCCCGGCGTAGCTCTATGATCCAGGGGAGGGCCTCCCGTACCAGGGTCTCTATGCGGTGGTCGTCGTTATGCATGGTATCTCCTCGAGAGCGATGAAGTCGGTAGTAAAAAAAGGAACGGGCGGGGCGGAGCCCGCCCGTTCGGAGCGATGCGTGCTTACATGTAGACCGCGGCGCCCGGGCCCAGCGGCAGCTTGAGGACCATCCAGAGGATGATCTGGGCTATCCACACGAGGCCGAAGACCAGGCTGTAGGGAATGGTCATGGACATGACCGTGCCCATGCCGGCGTCATCGTCGTAGCGCTTAATGAAGCCGAGCAGTATGGGGAAGTAGGGGAACAGGGGCGATATGGAGTTGGTGGTCGAGTCGCCTATGCGGTAGGCGCACTGGGCGAAGGCCGGCGAGTAGCCGAGCAGCATGAACATGGGCACGAAGACCGGGGCGAGCAGCGCCCACTTGGCCGATCCCGAGCCGATGAACAGGTTTACGAACATCGTGAAGAGTATCACGAGCACGACCATGGGTATGCCCGTGAAGTTCCAGGCCTTGAGCAGGTTGCCGATGGAGACTGCGAGCACGAGGCCCATGTTGGACCAGTTGAAGTAGCTCACGAACTGGGCGATCATGAAGACGAGGACGATGTAGCCGGCCATGTCCTTCATGGCGGCGCTCATGTGCTTGGAGACGTCCCCGCCGTTCTTTATCTTACCCACGGTCCGGCCGTAGACTATGCCGATGATGACGAACCACAGGAAGATGAAGCCTATGATGCCGTTGAGGAAGGGCGAGGGCACGAGGCCGCCCTCGGGATTCCTGAAGAGCGAGGTCTTGGGAACGAGTACGGCTACGAGGGCCCCGAAGTAGATGAGCGTGGCCAGCCCGACGCGGCGGAGGCCCTTCTTCTCTATGTCGGAGACGGTCATGTCGTCGTCCTGGGAGGCCAGGCCGTTCTTGGGCTTGTAGGGCCCCATCTTCTTCTCTACGAAGGTCGTCGTCCAGACGCCGGCTATCGTCAGGAGGAAGGTGGATACTACCATGAAGTAGTAGTTGACCGCGGGCGATACGACGGCCGCGGGGTCCACGATCTTGGCGGCCTCCTGGGTGATGCCTGCGAGCAGGGCGTCGGTACCCACGATGATGAGGTTGGCGGTGAAGCCGGCGCAGGTGGCCGAGAAGCCGGCCGCGATGCCCACGAGGGGGTTGCGCTTGGCGGCGTAGAAGATGGCTCCGGCGAGCGGCGGGATTATTATCACCGAGGCGTCTGAGGCTATGTTGCCGCAGATGCCTACGAGGAAGATGATGGGCACCAGGAGCTGCTTGGGGGCTCCCAGGATCAGGCGCTTCATCATGGCGTTCATGAGGCCGACCTGCTCCGCCAGGCCTATGCCGAGCATCATCGTGAGCACGAGGCCGAGCGGGGCGAAGCCTACGAAGTTCTTGGTCAGGTCTATGAACATGTACCTGATGCCGTCGGCGGACAGGAGGCTCTTGATGGCCACCATGGCGTCCTTGGTCGGGTGCTTAACCTGCACCTTAAGGGCCGCGAATATCGCGGAGAGCACGACGACCGCCACCGCCAGGGCGAAGAACATCATGAAGGGGTGGGGTAGCTTGTTGCCCGCCCTCTCGACCCAGTCGAGGAATCGGTAGAGCGCCGTCTTCCTCTGGCTCTTTTCTTGCGTCACGGGCTGCCTCCTAGTAACGTGGAATAATGGCCATGTTTGTGACATGGCCATAAGTTGAATACCACGGGTTTTAACTGCCGTCAATAAAAAAGAAAGCCCCGTCCCTAGTTCGGGACGGGGCGGCGCGAGGCTAGGCGCCGGGGCGCCGGCTCTTCAGCGGAAGCCGTAGGCTCCCACGACGAAGTCTATGTCCTTATCCCCGCGGCCGGACAGGTTGACGAGGATGGATCGCCTGGGCTCGCGCTTGGCCAGGTCCGTGGCGTAGGCCACGGCGTGGGCGCTCTCGAGCGCCGGTATGATTCCTTCCTTGCGACTGAGCCCGTAGAAGGCGTCGACGCAGGCCTCGTCGCCGACCGAGACGTACTCGACCTTCCCGAGGTCGTGGAGCATCGAGTGTTCCGGCCCGACGCCGGGATAATCGAGGCCGCTCGCTATGGAGTAGACGGGCGACGGTTCCCCGTTATCGTCCTGGAGGAGGTAGCACCTGAAGCCGTGGATGAGCCCCGGGCGCCCGAAGGTGATGGTCGCCGCGTGGTCGCCGGTCTTCGGGCCCCGTCCCATGGGCTCAACGCCGTAGAGGCGGACGGAGGGTTCGTCGAGGTAGGCGGAGAAGATGCCCATGGCGTTGGAGCCGCCGCCCACGCAGGCCACCACCGAGTCGGGATCCTCGCCGGTCATCTCGCGGAACTGTTCCTTGGCCTCTATGCCCACGACGCGCTGGAAGTCGCGCACCATCATGGGGAAGGGATGGGGGCCGACGACCGAGCCGATGCAGTAGATGCTCGTCACGGGATCGGCGAGGTACGCCTCGAAGGCCGAGTCGACCGCCTCCTTGAGGGTCTTGAGCCCGCGAGAGACCGGTACGACCTTGGCGCCCAGTACGCGCATGCGCGTGACGTTCGGCGCCTCCTTGGCTATGTCCACCTCGCCCATGTGTATCTCGCATTCGAGGCCGAAGTAGGCGGCCGCCGTCGCTAGGGCCACGCCGTGCTGGCCGGCGCCCGTCTCGGCTATGAGCCGCTTCTTGCCCAGGTAACGCGCGAGCAGGGCCTCGCCCATGCAGTGGTTGAGCTTATGCGCGCCGGTGTGGTTGAGGTCCTCGCGCTTCAGGTAGATACGGCCGCCGCACTCCTCCGAGAGGCGCCTGGCGAAGTAGACCGGCGTAGGCCGGCCCTGGAAGTGCTTGCGTATGCTCCGCAGTTCCGAGATGAACTCGTGCGACTTGCTGATGGAGTAGTAGGCCTCCGTGATCTTGTCCATCTCCGCCTGGAGCTCGGGCGGGATGTGGCTCCCGCCGTGCTCTCCGTAGCGCCCTTCCGCGTCCGGGTAGGACTTGAAGTAGTCTCCCATGTGTATCTCCTAATAGAAACAAGATGACGCATGGTAGCTTGCGACCGATGTATCTGTCAATAGAAATAGATAATAAAGAACGAATGAGCGTGCCCGCTCCGCGCTCTAGCCTCTCCGGGCCTCGCCCGCCGCGGCGATGGCCCGCGCGGAGAGGCGATCTCCCGCCTGGGGCTCCGGGCGCAGGACGCCCGCGGCCCTAAGGTAGCGCGCGCGCGCGGCGAGGCTGCCCGGCGCCTCGATGGCGGAGCGGTCGGCTCGCTTGGCCTGGGCCTTGGCCGCCAGGCTCCCCGAGGAGCAGAGCGCGTCGTAGATGCCCTCGAAGGGCGTCGGCCGCTGGAAGAAGTAGCCCTGCATGGCCTCGCAGCTGCGCTCCACGAAGTAGTCCCGTTGCTCCGCCGTCTCTATGCCCTCGGCGACTATGTCAAGGTCCAGGCTGTGGCCCAGGTTGATGATGGCGTTAACGACCTTCTCGTTCTGGCGCTGGGCCAGGTTGACGACGAAGGAAATATCTATCTTGAGCGTGTCCACCGGTAGCCTGGACAGGTAGGCCAGGGAGGAGTAGCCGGTTCCGAAGTCGTCGACCATGAAGGATATGCCAGGGAGGCGGCGCTTGATGTCCTTGATGCGCTCCACGGCGTCGGCCGTGTCCTTCATGATGCCCGATTCCGTCAGCTCCAGCTTGAGCCACGAGGGCGGCAGCCCCGAGCCGATGACTATGGATTCGAGCTCCTGGGCGTAGTTGGGGCGCTCGAACTGCAGGCTCGAGACGTTGACCGATACGTAGAGGCCCCGGAGGCCCTTCTCCCGTAGGCGCCGCGCGTCGTAGCAGGCGCGGCGGAGGGCCCAGTCGCCCAAGGCGACTATGGAGCCGTTCTCCTCGGCTATAGGAATGAAGACGCCAGGCGATACCTCGGTCCCGTCCGGCTGGCGCCAGCGCGCCAAGGCCTCGAGGCCGCGGATGCCCCCGATGGAATCGACTATGGGCTGGTAGACGAGGTAGAAGCCGCCCTCCGTCAGTGCCGTCTTCATCTCCTGCTCCAGCCTCCAGCGAGCGCTGGCCTTGGCGCTGACGGCCGGGTCGTAGAGCGTATAGCGGTTCTTGCCCGCGTCCTTGGAGCAGTACATCGCTATGTCCGCGCTCTTCGTCGCCTCCTCTATCGACCGCCCGTGCTCGGGTATGAGGGCTACGCCTATGGACACGCCCACGGTGACCGACGAACCCGATCCCGTGCCTTTGTCGCTGACGATATACGGCTTGGCGACGCTCGCCAGGATGCGCTCGGCCACGACGACGGCATCCGCCTGTTCCTTGAGGGCAGGGAGCACGACGACGAACTCGTCGCCGCCGAAGCGGTAGGCCGTATCGCTCTCCCGCAGGCAGACGCGGAGCCGCCTAGCCGTCTCGACGAGG
>CAZNNA010000068.1:9545-12977 GCA_964573825.1 uncultured Treponemataceae bacterium | reverse complement strand
AGCTGGACAGGAAGCTCAAGACCCTGCTGGTCGACGCCGTGGAGGATTCCGCCGACGAGTCGGGCTGGGCCTACCTCGGGCCGGTCGGCCAGTACGTCGCCAATCGCCAGCCCGACTTCGACCCGCGCAACTACGGCTACCGCAAGCTGGCGGAGCTGATAAAGTCATGCGGCTGGTTCGACGTGGAGGAGCGCTCGAGCCCGACCGACACGGGCAAGCAGATCTATATCCGCAAGCGCCCCGGGCGCTAGGCCGCGGGCGAGGCGGCGCCTCGCCTACGCGCTAGATCGCGGGCGACGGGGCGCCGACCATGATGGCGCCGTTGGCGTCCCACACCGTCACATCGAGATTCTCGCCGTCCTCGCCGACCGTCCAGCGAATGCGCGAGGCGCCGCTGTCGTCGGCCGCGGGCGCCCCGTCGACCCCGATAAAGGACAGCTCGACGAGGACGCCGCGGGCGTCGTAGGCGCCGAGCCGCGCGTGGAAGAGGCCCTCGTAGAGGGCCGGCTTCCCCTCGGCGTCGAAGTAGGCGGTCCGAGTCGCGTTACCGGCCTCGTCGCGCTCGTAGCGGCACGAGGCATAGCCCCCTCGGAGGGAGGCCGGCGAACCGTCGGCCTTCCAGAAGCCGATGCCCCGCTCGAGCCCCCCGGAGCGGCTCGTCCGAGCGACGCCCCAGCCCAGGTACTCGTCGGTAAGCCCGCCCGACGAGCCGAAGCGCTCGACGCTGCCGACCTCGAGCGTCTCCGTTCGGCGCTCGGATACGGTGCCCAGGCGCGAACGCATGGGGCGCCCGTCCGCGTCGGTGAAGCCGGTATCCCAGGTAACCGAGCCTCCCTCCTCGCGGGTCCGGGAGAGCAGGCCGTAGCAACCGTGGAAGACGGAGCGCGCAGGCTTTCCGTCGTCGCCCAGGTACTGAGTCCTGTACGAACCGTCATCGAGCCTGGTCCGCCTCGCTATCGCGTAGCCGGCGGTCCCGTCCAGGCCCCTGCCGGCGCTATCCCTATATACCGTCTCGAGAATCGTCTCGCTCCTGCGGGCTAGGACGCTCCAGGCCTCCGAGCGATGATGGACGCGCCTGCCGTCGGGCGCGTAGAAGCGGTACTCCTCGCTACCGCCCCTGCCGAGGGGAACCGGCGTCCGGGTGAGCGTCGAGTAGCCGCCGGCGCACGCGACCGGAGCGCCGCTCGCGTTCTCCCAGTCCAGGCGCAGCGATGGCCCGTCGTAGCCGTACCTGACGCGGGCGGCCCAGTCCAGGCAGTCGGAGTCGCGCAGGGATCCCTTGACGAAGTACTCTACGGCGACGAGCCGCTCCTCGGTATCGTAGGAGAAGCGGTACGCCGCGCCGGCGAGCGCCGCCTCCGGCTCGAGGGGCAGGCGCCCCTCGTACAGGAAGCTCTCCATTGGATCGCAGAGGAAGAACCAGGCCGCCCGGGCCGAACCGGGATAGGCGGCTAGCCCGTCAGCGGGCGCCAGGCGTTCGAGCGGCCCCGGCGCCGAGGCATCGGGGGCGACGAAGGCCTGCTCGTTGAGCCGCCGGCGCCGGGACTCCATGACGTCTATGTCGAGGGGGCCGTAGGCGCGCCCGAGCCGCCGGAGCGATGCCGCGAGGCGCTGGAGCGACGCGAGCGACGCCGGATCGCGACCGGCGGGCCCCTCGAGCAGGGCTACGGCCACCCAGGGCAGGCACAGGAGCGCGCCGCGGGCCCGGGCTCCCAGCTCCAGGTCGAGGAAGCTCCTCGTCGGCCGGGCCAGCGCGGCCTCGGCTGACGCGGCGAGCTCGTCGGCGAGCCCGGCGGCCTCGCCGGCGAAACGGGCCGCCTCGGCCGCGCCCGGCGACGCCTGGACGACGCGCAGGGCCTCGTAGACCAGGTCGAGCCGAATAGCGAAGAGTACCTGGGCCATGCCGTAGAGGTTGTCCTGGGCGGCGCTCGCGAGCAGCGACCCGATGTAGGTCTCGTCGGGACCAGCCGCCGTCGCTCCCGTGCCCGTCGATCCGAGGCCACCCGGCGCGACCCGCGCTATCTCTCGCAGGTAGATGGACTCCACGAGGAAGCCGCTCATGAAGGCGGCGAGCTCGGCCGGCGCGTTACGGTTGCGATAGGCCAGCCCGATGGCCGGCTGCGCCTCGGCGTAGTAGAGCGCGGCCGCGGCCCGGAGGAAGGAAGACGCGTAGAGCTGTCCGGTCGGGCTCAGGGAAGCCTCGTCACCCTTGGATAGCAGGATGGCCAGGCTACCGTCATCGAGCAGGGCCGGCCAGAAGCCCGGCAGCGGCGGCCTGGCCTCGACGACGCGCACCGATAGCTTACCCGCAGCGCGCGCCTTGCCCAGGAACTCGAAGAGGTACTCGAACTCCTTGTAGCGGCCGGCCTTGGCGAAGCGGGACGAGAGGCTCCCGAGCAGGGGCAGGGGGTCGATCTCGCGCAGCGCCCCCGCCTTTCCTAGGCGCCCGTAGAGCGAGGCGGTATCCCAGAGCGCGAGGCTGTCGGTCACGGAGGGCGTCAGGGCGTTGACGACGCTCTCCTTGGACGGCGGCCGAACGACGCTCGACTGGGCTCCCGCGTCGGCGACGGCCAGCGCGGCCAGGAGGCAGGCGAACAGTGCCCGGCGGAGCCGGGGAGGGCGATACGACGCTACCGATGAACGCATGGAGAGTGCTCCTTAGGGATGAGTCGGCCGGAGCTCCGCTACGACCAGGTCGAGGAAACCGAGCTCCAGCTCGAGGCCGCCTTGGGCGGCGACAGGCCGGGAATCGTCGGGAAGGCGATGCAGCGTACCCTCGTAGCGACCGCCCCCGAGGGGGATGGACAGGCGACCGGGCGCGGCGCCCTCGGCCGTCTCGAGGGAGGCGGCGACTATCACGAGCCTTTCGTCGCCCTCCGCGCGGGCGATCCACCAGGCGTAGCCGGGCTCCACGGCCCGGGACGCCATGCGGGCCGAGGACAGGAAGGGACGCAGCGAGGCGTAGAGGCGCTCGATGGCCGCGTAGCCTGCCGCGGAGGCCTCGTCGTCAGCCCAGTCCAGGCCGCGAACGGATAGCCCCGCCTCGTAGAGGCCGGTAGAGCCGTCCTGCATTCCCATGGTCTCGAAGAGGGGCCTCCTGCCCGGCCCTATCGATATGAAGCGGGCGAAGCCGTGGCGAAGCCGCATGCGCGCCGGGCCCATCACCTTGGACAGGGGGGTGCCCCAGAGGCGGGGAGCCGACGACTCTGGTACGTCGACGGCGAAGCAGACCGACGCGGGCCTCCCCTCGCGCGCTGCCAGGCGATCGTAGAGCTCGAAGGCGTCCCGAGCCAGCGGCGCGTCGATGCGCCTGAGCGCCTCGGACCCCATGGTCAGGTCGAAGCCGAGGTCGGCGTACTCCTCGAGCTCCGCGCCCTTGCGCGCCGCCAGGGCGCCGACGCCGGGGGCCCCGGCTCGAGACGCCGAGACGGC
>CAZNNA010000068.1:0-9535 GCA_964573825.1 uncultured Treponemataceae bacterium | reverse complement strand
GTCGGTCGGTCGGAGGCGGGCACGCGCCCGTCCTCGTCCACGACCTCGTCCAGGAGATTGTCCACCGCGTTGTAGCGGGCGAAGTCGAAGCCGAAGGAATCCCGCCAGTAGGGAAAGACGCCGGCGTAATACTCGAAGGCAGCCTGGTTGCGCGGCGGCGGCTCCGAGGGAGCCGCGTTAGGGGGCATGTCGTCGTAGAAGGCTAGGGGCGCGACGACGCTATAGGCCTCGGTCCCGAGGTCGTTGCCGTCGGCGTCGCGGTAGGAGAAGACGGGGAAGTCGCCTCCGCCGTCGTAGCGCAGGAAGGCCGGTATGCCTACGCCGCGCCGGGCGTGGGCGGGCACCGGCCAGAGGCCGTGGTCTATGCAGAGTCGTATGGCCGAATAGTAGGCGGCGTCCTTGGCGGCGGCCGTCCTCGCGTCATCGCCCTCCGCGCGCTTGAAGCTGGCTATGCCGTGATCCTCCTTGACGGCGGCCGCCATGGCGGCCACGGCCTCGGCGTCGCGGATCCTGTCCTCGCTGCGGTAGGGGAAGTCGGGGTCGGCCATGGCCAGGCCGCGGCGCTCCTCGTCCAGGGCCACCCAGCGGAACAGGGCCGGATGCTCCATGGCTATGCGGCTGAACTGCGCGGCGTAGGGCAGGAGCTCGTAGCCTGCGGCCTTGCCCAGGAGGTGACAGGCCGACACGAAGGCTCGAAGCTGCTCCGCGGGGCTGATGCCGGCGGCCGAGAGGACCGGCTCCGCGAAGGCCGGGTCGGCCAGGAACATGGTCTCCGGCGCGTAGCACAGCTCGAACTGGACCGGGTGGAAGGGAGCTAGGAGGATGGAGCTCGACCCGATGGACGGCAGGAGCTTGGCGGCCCGCAGGAAGGTACCCGGCCGGTCGCCTCGGGCGCAGGCCCGTACGTTGACCCAGCAGAAGCCGCCGTCGAGCATCCACGAAGAGTCGGCCGCGCCCGAGGGACGCATCGCGTCCTTGGGACGCGCCGCGCCGGGAGGAAGCGTCCCGCTCGGGGCGTCGTACTCGAGGCGGGCGTAGAAGGTCGCCAGGGCCGCGTCCGGCAGGTCGAGGAGGCGCGTCTGGGTGACGGCGACGGGCGGGCCCTCCCGGTATTCCCCGAGGAGCCTCTCCGCCGTCGCCCTGTCTTCAGCCGAGGGCGCCAGGGCTCGCTCGATGTCCTTCCAGGATGCCATGGGCCCGACTATAGCCCCCCCGGCCTCGGCGTGTGAAGCGGCGCGCGCCCGCCCTTGCCCCTGGCCTTGCCGTCGGCGTCGCGGTAGGGGTTCCTGGAGTTCTTGAGGTAGGCCTTGTAGGCCGCGCAGGCGTCGTAGTAGCCGTCGGGCCCGCGGAAGGTGGATAGCTCGTCGCAGCGGTACAGCTCGAGCAGGGTCGGGAAGAGCGGGTCGTCGAGCACGCGGGAGACGCTCGAGGGCGGGAGGCGGGGCAGGGCGGCCGGCAGCATATGGTAGCGCACGAGGTAGGCCACCCGGCCTATAGCCTCGCGCGAGTAGCCCAGCCGCGAGAGGAAGGCCCTGGCGGCCTTCTCGCCGAGTTCCGAGTGACCGTCGAAGCGCCGCCCTCCCGCGGGCACGGCGTCGGGCTTGCCCGTATCGTGGAGCAGGAGCCCGAGCGACAGGACCAGGTCCGGGCCCTTGCGATGGCCGAAGGTCTCCAGGGTATGGCGCCAGGCGTCGCCCTCGGGGTGGTAGTCCTTGGCCTGGGAGACCGAGGCCAGCTCCGCGAGCTCCGGCCAGTACGCGTCGACGAAGCCCGCGGCCAGGAGGAGGTCGAGCCCCTTGCCCGGCCTTGCGCCCGTCAGCACGAGCTCCAGGAGATCCCGCTGGTAGGCGACCGGCAGCCCGGGCCCGACCGGCCGGAGGCATGCCGGATCGGGTTCGTAGCCGTAGCGGGAGGCTAGGGCGGCGGCCTCGAAGAGGACCAGCTCGGGAGCCGCCGGGGATGGCCTCGGGCGAGGCTCTCGCAGGGCCTCGTAGGCCCCGCCGCGGCCGTCGAAGGAGCGGCGGGCGGGCAGGCGGGTCAGCCCGAGCTGGGGATAGGCGTACGCGGCGGAGCCGTCGGCGCAGCTATAGGCGACGCGCTCTTCTCCCCGATCCAGCACGGCGTCGGCGTAGGGCAAGCCCGGGAACCCGAGGCCCTCGACGGCCGAGGCCAGCCCGACGAGATCGCCCTCGAAGCGCTCGAAGCGAAGGGGCGCCGGCGCGACGCCGAAATATTCGTCGAGCGCGGAGAAGGAGCAGAGCACGGAGGCCTCCGGAGGTTCTGGGGTTCGAGGCTGGCGAGGGCTAGCGGGCCGGGACGGCGTCGTAGAGCTCGTCCACGGCGGGCAGGGTCATCCTGAGGTCGCGGAGGAATTCGGGCCCGTCGCCCATGTCCTCGTAGCGGTCGCAGGCGTCAAGCCGCCTACGGGCGACGGTGCAGTACTTGTAGGTCTTCTCCTCTCCGCCGCGCTTACACCACTTGCCGGCGTCGCACCTGACGCGGAGATAGTAGCGGCCGGAGCCGGCGGGCGAGGGCACAAGCTTGCAATGGATGCAGTTCGCGCAGTAAATAGCGGTTCCGCGTTCGGCTTCCACTTCCTTGCCACCTTTCCCTCGTCATAGTATATAATGCCTTCGGCGCGGTCAAGGCGCGACCGGAGCCCTACGTCCCTCGCTACCATCATCGGAGACTTCCATGCTCGCCACGATCATAAACGCCATAGCCGTGATACTCGGCACCGCGCTGGGCCTCGTCGCCAAGAAGGGCCTGCCCGAGCGCGCCAGGGAGATGACCTTCGACGCGACGGGCGTCATATCGCTCGTCATTGGCGTCTCGATGGCCGTCAAGACCGAGCACGTCCTGGCTTTCGCCATCAGCCTGATAGCGGGCGGCCTCATCGGCTCGGCCCTGGGCATAGAGGACGCCATCAAGCGGCTCGGCGAGGCCATCAAGCGGCGCTTCGTACGGAGCTCGCCCGAGGGCGAGGCCGGCGAAGGCACGCAGGGCTTCGCCTACGGTTTCCTCAACGCCTCGGTGCTCTTCTGCGTCGGCGCCATGACCATAGTCGGTTCCTTCAAGGCCGGAGCCGAGGGCGACTACGGCCTCATCCTGACCAAGAGCGTCATGGACGGCGTGGTGGCCATCATGTTCGCGAGCGCCATGGGCATAGGCGTCGGCTTCTCCGCCCTGTCCATCCTGGTCTACCAGGGCGCCCTGACCCTGGCCGCCGCCTGGGTCAAGCCCTACGTCACGGCTCCCATGCTCGCCGAGCTATCGGCCGCCGGCGGCGCGCTCGTGATGATGGTCGGCGTCAACCTCCTGGGCCTCAAGAAGATCAGGACGGGCGACTTCCTGCCGGCCCTGGCGATAATCGTGGCGTTATCCTTCCTGTTCGACGCCATACCCGTGCTATAATCAATGCCTACCGCCTCCGGGCGACGCGCCTAGCGCGGCTCGGTCGGAAGGCGTGATCGCTCGAGTTCATCAAGTTTCCCTAGGTATAAAAGTCAGCCCAAAAACCCTCGCGGCCTAGAAGGAGACCGAGATGCCCGACGCCGTCATTATGCTTGTCGAGGATGAGGCCCTCGTCGGCATGGAACTCAAGGAGACGCTGGAGCGCTACGGCTACCGCGTACCCGCCCTCATCAAGCGAGGAGAGGAGGTACCGGAGGCCATCATCGTCCATAAGCCCGACCTTATCCTCATGGACATCAGGCTCAAGGGCTTCCAGGACGGCATAGAGACGGCCTACCTGGTAGGCGGCGAGTTCGAGGTGCCCTTCGTCTTCCTCTCCGCCTACTCCGACGACGAGACCCTGTCCAGGGCCCTCGGCACCAGGGCCTACGGGTACCTGGTCAAGCCCTTCGACGAGAAGACCCTGCGCACCACCATAGAGCTGGCCCTGCGGCGCTCGAGGGAATTCATGGAGCGAGACCACGACGATTGGTACCGCGGCGTGCTGGAGCGCTTCCCTCGCCCGGTCTTCCTGACCGACGCCTACGGGCGCATCAGCTTCGAGAACGCCGCCGCCAGGGCCGCCTTCAGGAGCGACGAGGCCGGGCGCGTCGGCACGGCCATGCACCTCCTGGTCAACGAGCCCGCGGGCATGACCGACCTCCTGGCGGCGGCCGCCGCCCTGGAGCCCGGCATAGCCTCGGCTACGGCCAGGCTCGCCCTCAAGGCGGGCGGCAAGCCGCTGACGCTCGAGGTGGCCCCCCTGCGCGGCCCGGCAGGCCGCGCGGAGGGTTTCGTCATGCTGGTCGGCCAGGACTAAGGGCCTATTCCGGCAGCATCGCGTAGGTGAAGCAGCGATCGGCCGGCAGGAGCTCGACCGCGAGGGCCGTAAGGACGGCCGCGTCCGCCTGGGCCGCCGCCTGCCGGGCGCGTCCCAGCACGTCCAGGTCCAGTCCGTTGACCAGGGCGTAGAGCAGGCGGCCCAGCCAGAACTCGTTCGTCCTCGTCTGGCCGCGCAGGGCCCGGTCGGCCGTCGCCGCGACCTGGGCCGCGTACTTGGGATCGAGCTCCCCGGCGGCCGCCTTGGCTACCTCGGCCTTGACCTCGGCTACCAGCTCGTCGACCCGGGCGGGGTCGCAGTCGAACTGAACCACCACCGAGTACTGCTCCGCGGGCGCGGCGGAGAAGGTCGCCTTGGTCGACACCACGTAGGTACCGCCGAGATCCTCGCGCAGCGCGTCGAGGAGGCGATTATTGAGGGCCTGGGCCAGGTGACCGAGCCCGGCCTCGCGCTCGGGCGTCCAGTCGGCCTTGCCCGCCCAGACGACGCGCACGCTGGCCCGCCGCTCGGTAGCCAGGCGGTAGTCTACCCGCCCGCCTCCCTGCCGGTACTCCAGGGGCGAGACCCAGGCAGGCTTCCCTCCATCGCCGGATGGAGCCAAGGCAGCCTTACCGGAAGCGCCGGCCGGTATGGCGCCGATATGCTTGGCAGCCAGGGCCTTGGCCTCTTCCAGGCTGAAGTCGCCCACGAGTACGTAGGTGAAGCCCGACGCGTCCGCCAAGGCGGCCAGGGCCAGCTCCCTCGTACCCTCCAGGTCCATGGCCTTGACGTCGGCCACGGAGATGGGAGCCGCGCGCGGGTTGCCGGCGAAGAGGTCGGCGCTCCAGGACGACTCGAAGCGATACTCCGGACTACGTACGTAGGGGCCGAGCTGCTCGGCGAAGCGGTCCCTCGCGGCGCCGAAGGCCCTGCCGTCCCGGCCGGGCTCGGCCGCGCTCAGGTAGACCATGCGCAGGAAGGCCTCGAGGTCGCCGGTGGCGCCGCCGCCGACGATGAGTTCCCCGGTCTCGGCTATGGACCACTGCAGCGCGCCCTGGATAGAGGCGGTCTCCTCCTCCAGCCTAAGCGCGCTCATGTCGCCGAGTCCCGCCGAGCCCAGGAGCGCGGGCGCGAAGGAGGCCGCCGTCTGGACGCCGACGGGCAGGGAGACGTAGCCTCCCGGCGACCAGGCGGCGAAGCTGAACGCTCCCTTGTCGAAGCCCGTGGGCTTGAGGAGCACCCGGGCGCCGTTGGATAGCGACAGCTCGGTGATGCCGTCGTCCAGGCGCCTCTCCGCGATTACCGTACCCGGCTCGGGTAGGTCGTCGAAGAGGCCGCCCTCGTCAGCCTGTGCGGCCAGGGGCTCCAGGGCGGCGCCGCGGGCGTCGCGAAGGGCCTTCTCGAAGGCGCGCTCGGTCAGGCGGGCGTTACCCGGCCCCGCCTTGGCCCTGACGCCGACGAAGCCCTCGTCGGCCGCCAGGATGGTCCGCGCGAAGGCGTTGAGGCCGTCGAGCGTCAGGGACTCCAGGTTGCGGCGGATATAGACGCGCTCGTTGACTATGCCGGGCACGGGCTCGCCGTAGCGGAAGTTGCGCACGTACTCCTCGGCGAAGCTCTGGCTCTTAAGGTCGTCGTCCTCCACGTCGAGCGTCGATAGCCAGCGCCAGTAGAGGTCGACGACTCGCTTGAACTCGCTCTCGGTGAAGCCGAAGCGCCGTATGCGCTCCACCTCGGCGGCGAGCCCGGCGAAGGCCTCGAGTTCCCTGCCGTCGGCCGCCGTCAGCGTGAAGGAATAGAGCCGCGTGCGGCCGTAGAAGTAATCGTCGTCGAAGTAGGCGTCGCGCCAGGCCGCCTCGCCCGTGCGCGAGAGGTCGGAGAGCCTCATCCGTACGGCCTCCGACGCTATGCGCAGCCCGAGGAGGCGCTCGTAGTCGCCTATGGCCAGCTCGGGCTCGTAGGGCACTATCTTGCGGTAGGTGATGACGGAGCGCTCGAACAGCGGGTCGAAGGTAGCGGCGAAGCCGAGGTCGGTCGTGGGCGCCACGGGATGATGCGGCCTCGGGCGTACCTCGCCGTCGCGCGAGGGAAAGGAGAACTCGCGCTCTATGGCCTCCGCGACCTTGGCGGGCGCTATATCGCCCACGACTATGACGGCCATGCGATCCGGCCGGTAGTGTTCCTCGTAGAAGGCCCGTAGCCTCTCCGCGGTCGCGCCGCGGATCGAGGCCTCGGTGCCTATGGGCTCGCGCGCCTCGTGGGCGCTCCCGGCCAGGAGGCCGCCGACCTCGCGGACCCTGGCGGTCTCGTCGGGACCGAGCCCGAGCCTCATCTCCTCCAGGATGACGCCCTTCTCCTTCTCCACCTCGACGGGATCGAAGCTCACCGCCGTGGCCCATTCCCTGAGGACCTTGAGGCCGGTATCGAAGAAGGCAGGGTCGGACAGCGGCATCTGGAGCGTGTAGAGGGTCTCCTCGCGCGCCGTATGGGCGTTGATCTCGGCGCCGAAGTCCATGCCGATGGAGCGCAGGAAGTTGACGAGCTCGTTCTCCGGGAAGCTCTCCGTGCCGTTGAAGGCCATGTGCTCCACGAAGTGGGCGTAGCCGAGCTGGTCGTCGCGCTCGTCGGTCGAGCCGGCGTTGACGACGAGGAACATGACGGCCCGCCCTCCCGGGTTGCCGTTGCGCCTGACGTAGTAGGTCAGGCCGTTGGGCAGGACCTTCCGTATGAGCTCGGGCGCCAGGGGCAGGGGGTCGTCCGGGCGGAAGGCGCTGCCGCCCGGGAGGACCGTCGCGTTATCGAGGCTCTCGGGCGCGGGCGCGGGCGAGCCCACGCAGGCGCTGAGCGCCGAGAGGATAAGCAAGGCGGCGCCGATTGCGCCGGAAAGACGTTTCATCGTGGCTCCTTATGGCCGCGGCGCTAGCCGAGGCGCTGCGTACACTATAGCGCAAAGGCCGCCGGAGGCCCAACGTTACGGATCGATGGCGCCCGAGCCGGGCGCCCGAGCCGGGCGGCCCCGCCTTAGCGGACCAGGCAGCGAGGGCCGCGGCCTATGAGGTCGGTCCGGCCGGCCGCCCGCAGAGCCTCGACGACGAGCGCTCGGTTCTCCGGCTTGGAGAACTGGAGGAGGGCTCGCTGGTAGGAACGCTCCTTGGCACCGCGCGCCACGTAGACCGGCTCCATGGACAGCGGGTCCAGGCCGCTCCGGTACATCGCGGTCGCCAGAGTACCGGGCGTCGGGTAGAAATCCTGCACCTGGTCGGGCACGAAGCCCGAGTCGCGCAGGTACTCGGCCAGGGCCACGGCGTCCTCCAGCGTCGCGCCGGGATGCGAGGCTATGAAGTAGGGCACCAGGTACTGCTTGAGGCCGAGCCTGGCGTTGACGTCGCCCCAGAGGCGGGCGAAGGCCTCGTAGGTCTTGGAGGGCGGCTTGCCCATCAGGCGCAGGACGCGGTCCGACACGTGCTCCGGGGCCACCTTGAGCTGGCCGGAGACGTGATGGGCGGCCAGCTCCTTGATGAAGGTCCCGTCAGGGTCGGCCATGGCGAAGTCGAAGCGCACGAAGACCTTCTTGACGCCGGGCACCGCGCGGACGGCCCGGAGCGCGGCCAGGTAGTCGCGATGGTCGGCCTTGAGCGCCGGGCAGGGCTCCGGCGCCAGGCAGCGCCGGTCGACGCAGGCCGAGCCGCCGGCCTGCTTGTCGCAGATAGGCCCGCGGAAGTTTGCCGTGGGGCCGCCCACGTCGTGGATATAGCCCTTGAAGCCCGGCAGTCGCGTCAGCAGCCCGGCCTCGTCGACGAGGGAGCCGACGGAACGGCTGGTCACGAGGCGGCCCTGGTGAAAGGCCAGGGCGCAGAAGGCGCAGGCGCCGAAGCAGCCGCGACTGGAGGCCAGGGAGAAGCGCACCTCGGCCAGGGCCGGCACGCCGCCGCGGCCGTCGTAGGCCGGATGCCAGGCCCGCTCGAACGGCAGGCCGTAGACGGCGTCGAGCTCCGCTCGCGCCAGGGGCCGGGCGGGCGGTTCCTGTACGGCGAACTGGCCGGCGGCGGCCTCGGCCAGGGGTCGGGCGGTCGCGGGGTCGGTGTTGCGGTACTGCGCGGCGAAGGACTCGGCGAAGGCCCCGAGGCCGGCCTCGTCGGCGGCGGCGGCCGCCTCGTGGGGCGGCAGGCGGACGGCGCCGGGCGGCAGGTCCGCCTCGCGGGAGGTCCGCCAGACGGTACCGGCTATGCCGCGGAGCGCCTCGGGCTTGAAGGGGCTCGATTCGCCCAGGGGCGCGCCGCCCTGATCGTCGGACAGCGCCGCCAGGCGGGAGGCCAGCTCGGCCGTCGCCCGCTCGCCCATGCCGTAGACGACGAGGTCGGCCTTGGCGTCTATCACCATAGGCTTGCGGACGGTGTCGGAGAGGTAGTCGTAGTGAGACAGCCTGCGGAGCGAGGCCTCGAGCCCGCCGGCTATGACGGGTACGCCCTTGTAGGCCTCCCTGGCGCGGCCGCAGTACGCGATGACGGCCCGGTCCGGCCGGGCGGCGGCGGGGCGACCGTTGACGGCGTAAGCCCTCAGGCTCCCGTCGGGGCCTCGGCACAGCGTCGGGTCGCCGCCGGGCGCGTACTCGTCCTCTGAGCGAGGCTTGCGGTTGGCGGTGTACTTGCAGACCATCGAGTCCAGGGCCCCTCCCGTCACCATATAGGCCAGGCGCGGCCGCCCGAGCGCGCGGAAGCACTCGACGTCTCCGGGGTCGGGCCGCGCTATGACGCCCACGGCGTACCCGAGGCTCTCCAGGTAGCGCCCGACGAGGGCCGCTCCGAAGGACGGGTGGTCGACGTAGGCGTCGCCGGAGACGATGACGAAGTCGACGGAGGCGAGGCGTCGGGCCTTGAGCTCGGCGCGCGTGGTGGGCAGGAAGGGCATGGGCGCAGTATAGCCTCCGAGGCGCCGCCGTGTCGCTACGCGCTCCGAGGCCCCGGCGCGGACCCCGGGAGCCGCGCGGCGGCGCTTGACCCTCGTCCCGGCCATGATTATAGTTAGCCATACTAACAATTAGCCATACTAATATATAAGGACGAACCATGGACGATACCGAAGCGGACGCGGCGGCTCGCAGGCTCTTCGAGGCCTTCGGCGCCTTCGGCCGGCACCGCGGCCGCCGAGGCTTCGCTCACCACGAGCGGCCCGCGGAATTCAGGCTTATGCACCGCCTGTCCCACGAGGAGGAAGGCCTCAGGCTCGGGGACGTAGCCCAGGCCCTGGGCGTACGGCCCCCGACCG
>CAZNNA010000067.1:0-13041 GCA_964573825.1 uncultured Treponemataceae bacterium | reverse complement strand
GGTCCGGAAGGAAGCAACGGTAAGCGGATGGCCGTTGTGCCGTAGCAAGCCTGGCTACGAGCGCATGAGGCGTTTTTTTTGCGCGATCCCTTCCGTATCGGCCGTATTGCGTCAGCCCTAGCTCCATGCTATCCTCGGCCCCATGCCTTACGAGATAACCGCGACGCGCAAGCGCCCCCAGACATTCGACGATCTGGCCGGGCAGGACTTCGTGTCGGCGACGCTGAGGGCGTCCATCGCGAGCGGCAGGATCGCCCACGCCTACCTCTTCTCCGGTCCCCGCGGATGCGGCAAGACGAGTACCGCGCGCATCCTAGCCAGGTCGCTCAACTGCGAGCGGGGGCCGACCGATAAGCCCTGCGGTACGTGCGATTCCTGCAAGGCCATCGCGCGCGGCGGCTCGCTCGACGTCATAGAGATAGACGGCGCCTCCAATACCTCCGTCGAGAACGTCAGGCAGATAAAGGACGAGGTCCTCTTCCCGCCGAACGCCTCCAAGTACAAGATATACATCATAGACGAAGTGCACATGCTGTCCAACAGCGCCTTCAACGCCCTCCTCAAGACCATAGAGGAGCCGCCCCCGTATATCGTCTTCATATTCGCCACGACCGAGCTGCACAAGGTACCGGCGACGATCAAGAGCCGCTGCCAGCACTTCAGCTTCAGGTTGTTTTCCCTAGACGTCATACGCGGACTGCTTCGCTCGGCGGCCGACGACGTCGGCATTAAGGCCGACGACGACGCCCTCCTTTGGATAGCCAAGGAGGCGACCGGCTCGATGCGAGACGCCTATACGCTCTTCGACCAGGTCGCCTCGTTCTCCGACGGCTACATCAGCGCGGGGAAGATTAGGGATAAGCTCGGCCTGGTGGGCTCGGAGCGCTTGGCCTCGGTGTTGGGCCTCTGCGTGGAGGGAAGGCGTAAGGAGGCCCTGGAGGCGCTCGACTCGATACTGGACGCCGGCGTCTCCGTGGAGCAGTTCGCCGCCGACGCCTCGTCGTACGTGCGCTCTCTGCTCTTCATAGCGAGCGGCGTAGAGCGCGAGAGCCTCCTGGGAGCGCCCCTGTCGGATTTTCCCCGCGAGCTTTTCCTGGCGCTCGACCCGCCTAGGCTGGAGCGTATGCTGGCCGGCCTCTTCGAGCTGCACAGGGATATGCGTTACTGCGTCAATCCGCGCTGGGAGCTCGAGCTCGCCGTGTCCCGGCTCTGCGAGATTCGGGACTACGTGCCGCCGGCGGAACTGGCCAGGACGGTCAGGGCGATGCGCTCAGCCATCGCCGACGGCCGAGCTCCGGGTGCTCCGTCGGTGGGAGCGGCCCTCCGCGCTGCCATCGCCGGGAACGCTACAGTCGGAGCGCCTGGCGGGTCGCCTCAGGGCGGGTCGCCTCAGGGCGGGTCGCCTCAGGGCGGGTCGCCCCAGGGCGCCGCGAGGGCCGAGAGCGCGCCGGATACCGTCGATCCTCCTGGCGTGGCCTCCTCCGGCGCCGATCCGGAGCCGCTCGATCCGGCGGCCTTAGATCCTGGGGTGCTCAAGGCCAGGATAGTGGCCGCCGTCAGCAAGAATCGCGTCGTCCTGTCCACCTGCCTGGAGCGCTCCGGGCCCTGGTTGATCGAGGGCGATCGACTGGTCATCCCGTGCATGAACGGCTACGACGCCGGCGCGGTGCTCGCCGACGCCGGTCTATTGGCCAGGAGGGCGATGGAGCTAGCCGGGAGGCCCCTCCGCATAGAGCCGCGCGCCGCGGAGACGGCTCCCGAGCCGGCGCCTACGCGCGAGGAAGACGGGGACGACGACGGGGACGATGGGCCGGCCGATCCGGTAGGCATCGTCGAGAAGGTATTCAGGGGGCGCCGCATCGGCGACGGCCCAGCGGCGGCGGGCGGTGCGCCGAGATGCGCCGAGCGAGGCCCGGCTATGGACGACGAGTGATGGAGACTATATGGACCTAGGCGAGATGATGAAGATGCTGAAGGATCCCCAGGCCCTGCAGAAGCAGGCCCTGGAGGCCCAGGCCAGGATGGCCGCCATCAGCGCGGTGGGCTCCGCCGGCGGCGGCATGGTCAGGGTGACCCTGAGCGGTACGATGGAACTCCTCAACGTGGAGATAGCCCGGGAGGTCATCGACCCGAGCGACCCCGGCATGCTCCGCGATCTCATCAAGGCGGCGCATAACGACGCCGCTCAGCGCGTCAAGGAGGCCATGCAGGCCGACGTGGCTCGTTCCCTAGGCGGCCTGCCCGGCTTCGGCTCGTGAAGGCCCTCGAGGAACTCGTTGGCATGCTGTCGCGGCTCCCCGGCATCGGCCGGAAGAGCGCCGCGCGCATAGCCTTCCATATCCTCAAGTCGGACGAGCACTACGCGGCGGCGCTGGCGGCCAGGATAGCGACGCTCAAGGAGAGCGTTCGCTTCTGCTCGATCTGCGGATCCTATACCGAGGAGGATCCCTGCGCCGTCTGCGCCTCGCCGCTGCGCGATAAGGCCACCGTCTGCGTGGTCGAGCAGGCCCAGGACGTGCTGACCATCGAGGCCTCCAGGGAGTACCGGGGCGTCTACCACGTGCTCGGCGCCCTGATATCGCCCCTGGACGGCATAGGGCCGGAGGCGCTCAGGCTCGACCGCCTCGTCGACAGGGTGCGTTCCCAGGGCGTCGCCGAGGTCGTCATCGCGACCAACCCGACCGTCGAGGGCGATACGACGGCCCTGTACATCAAGAAGCTGCTGGACGGATCGGGCGCCCGGGTCACGCGGCTAGCCACGGGCATTCCCGTCGGCGGCGATCTCGAGTACGCGGACAAGCTGACGTTGGCGAGGTCGTTCCGCGGCCGCGTCGCGCTCTAGGCCTCTATCTTCCTGTAACAGGACTCTATGACGGCGTCGAGGGTTTCGAGATCGAAGCCTAGCTCTCGAACGCGCGCCCGGTGCTCGGAGCTAGGCCAGTCCATGTAGGCGTTAGCGTAGTTGCGCTCCACGTAGTCGTAGACGACGTTCTCCGCCTCGTTGGTTCCGTCGCGGAAGGTACCGGGCGTCTTCGAGCGATGGGACAGGAGCTCGTCCCTGATGCTGCCTCGCACCTTGGCGAGGAAGACCTCCCGGTAGACATCGTAGGCCCTCCCCGAGAGTCGCTTGATCCTGTCGCTTATCGAGCCGCCGGGCTTGAGCTCCGGAAGGCCGCGCCGCTCCGTAACGGACGCCTGCCTGGCTAGCGGCTTGGGCCTGGGTGCCCGGACGAGGCTCGGGGTAGCCGCGGGGCGGGACGGGCGCGTGGGCGCCTCCGCTCTTTGGGCCCGCTTCGTCGCCGGCGGCGCGGGCGGCCGGGGCGTCGCTCTCGGGGCTGGGCGACTCGGCCGGCCTGGGCGGATCCGCGCGACGGCGGGCCCTCGCCTCTGGGGCGCCGCCTGGGCCGCTCCCTGAGCGGGACCCTGCCGGCCGGGCGTCGCCTGGGCGTAGAGGCTCGCCTTGATGGTCCGCCAGGCGGCTTGCATGTAGAGGTCGCCCTGGACGGTGTAGCTGTAGCGGGTGGCTATGGTCGTGGCGACCATGGTGAGAATATCGTCGTCCTGGTACTTCTTGCGCCTGCCGGTCTTGATCGCCTTGAAGACGTCGTAGTGCCTGGCGCCGTACTTCCGCGAGTACAGCCAGACGATGCGCTCGAAGGCGGGGTCCTCGGTCCTGAGCCAATACTTATGGCAGTAGGCCAGCACGATGTCCTCGTCCCGCGACAGGCTCGCGGGTATCTCTATCCTGGCCACGTCGGCCTTGTCGAACTCTATCTTGTCCAGGTCGAAGAAGTTCTTGCGCTCCTCCTCCCGTTCCCTGCGTCGCTTGGTCTCCTCGGCGGCCAGGCTCGACGCGACGAAGTCCGTCGGCGCCTCCTCCTCGATGGAGGCCTGGTCGTAGAATTCGCCGAGCAGGTACGCGGCGCGCTCGGCCTCCTTGGGGCGATGATCCAGGAGGCGCGCGTAATCCGCGTACGCGGACGCCAGGACTCGCGCCGCCTCCGTGTCGTCCGGAAGGCGGCGGGCCACGCGCTCCACGGCCTTGAGCACCGCGTAGGTGTCGCGCATGGAGATTCCCGCTAGCGGGGCCACGAGGGCGTCTATGCCGGCCTTGACCCGTACGAGTATCTTGTCGGCCTGCTCGAGGAGCAGTTCGCGCAGGAAGCCGGGGTAGGCCGGGGAATGCGTACGGTAGAGCCTCAGGAGGACGATGCGCCTCGCCTCGTCGGGATAGCGGGGGACGAGCCGGCGACGGTAGACGGATAGGGCGTCGAGCATTCGCCCCTGCGAGCGCAGGTCGAAGTAGCGTTCTATATCGGGATCCTCGCCGTAGCGCAGTTCCGGGAAGACGCGCTCGAGGAGAAGCTCTCGGACGTCGCTGGCTCGTTGCTCCATTGCCCCGGCATTATAGTAGGGCCCGCGTAGGACATTCAAGCGAGCGAGAAAAAGAAGAGCCGCCTTCCGTTAGGAAGACGGCCCCCGGAACGTCCGCGCGGTCGCGGCTTACTGGAGCAGCTGGAGGACCTGCTGGGTCGACTGGTTGGCCTGGGCGAGCATGGCGTTGCCGGCCTGGGCGAGGATCTTGTTCTTGGTGAACTCGACCATCTGTCCGGCCATATCGGCGTCGCGTATGCGGCTCTCGGCGGCCTGGAGGTTCTCCGCGCCGATGTCGATACCGCGTACCGCGTGCTCGAGCCTGTTCTGGTAGGCTCCCAGGTCAGCGCGCTGCTTGTTTACCTGCTTGAGTGCCGCGTCGAGAGTGCCTATGGACCTGTTGGCGCTATCGGGGCTGGCCAGCGACATGACCGTATCATCGCCGATGTTCTTGACGCCGAGGGCCTTGGAGGTCATCGTGCCTATGTAGACGCGCTCCCTCTGATCCATGTTGGCGCCGATGTGGAACCACATCGAACCGGTGACGATGTTCTCTCCGCCCTCGCGGGCGAAGCGTCCGGTGAGGACGTTCATGCCGTTGAACTGCGCGTGGCTGGCGATGCGGTCGATCTCGTCGACCAGCTGGGAGACTTCCACCTGGATCTGCATGCGGTCCTCGGCGGTATAGATACCGTTCGAGGACTGCACCGCGAGCTCGCGGAGGCGCTGGATGATGTCCTGCGTCTCCTGGAGGTAGCCTTCCGTGCTCTGGATGAACGAGATGCCGTTGGACGCGTTCTTGGAGGCCTGGTTCAAGCCCCTGATCTGCGACCGCATCTTCTCGGACACCGCTAGTCCCGAAGCGTCGTCCCCGGCGCGGTTGATCCGCATGCCGGAGGACAGCTTCTCCATATTCTTCTCGACGCTGCCGTTCGTGACCCCTAGAGAGCGATTGGCGAACATCGCACTAAGGTTGTGATTGATAACCATAACCTGATCTCCTTTCCATAGAAGCGACGGGCGTAGGCCCGTCCCGGCGTCCTTGCCGAAATACTCGTGTCGATTTCCCCGGAACGCTGCCCCGGGCCGCGCCCGTGAACGTTATCCGTCGCGGGCCGCGCGGGGTGAAGGCTGCTCGATCGGCCGTTCGTCTCGCCTCCGCCCCTTTGCGGTCCCACACTTAAGCTATCGGCGAGCCGATTCGGAGCTTTAGCCTTTCTTGCTCGGGCGTCCCCTCGGCGAGGGCGCGGCCGCGCCCTCGCCGAGGTCTCGCTTGTCCGCGTCGCTAGCCCGTGCTAGACTGCCGTTGGCGCCTAGGCGGGCGCCTACGGAGGCGGCATGAAGGTTCGTGATATCGTTGCGACGCTCGAGGGCGTTCTCTTGACCGGGGACTCCCTCCTGGACGTGGATATCGAGGCGGCCTGCGGAGCGGACCTCATGAGCGACGTGATGGCCTTCGTCAAGGAGAACGTCGTCCTCCTGACCGGCCTCGTGAACCCGCAGTCGATCAGGACCGCGGACCTCATGGATATACGCGTCATCGTCTACGTGCGGGGCAAGGTCCCTCCCAAGGATATGGTAGCCGAGGCGGAGCGCAACGGTATGGCGGTCATAGCCACTAAGTACTCGATGTTCCTCGCCTGCGGCCGCCTCTACGAGGGCGGTATCCGCGGCGGCGGCACCAGGGAAATCCGTTAGGGCCCATGAGGCTCCGTTACGACGTGCCGGGAGACGATCTCTCCCTGGCCGGGAGGGCGAGCGCCGAGGTCAAGCGCGCCATGGGGCGCCTCGGCGTCGACCCGTTCGATATACCGCGAGCCGGGTTAGCCTTTTCCGAGGCCGATATAAATTGGGCCACCCCGGGGGGGGGCGGGGTCGCCGAGGCCGACCTGAGCCCCGAGCGCGTCGTCGTGACCATGAGCGACTCGGGGCCCGGCATAGCCGACCTGGAGCTGGCCATGCAGGAGGGCTACTCGACGGCCCCGGAATGGATTCGCGAGATGGGCTTCGGGGCCGGCATGGGCCTGCCTAACATGAAGCGAAACGCCGACGAGCTGCGGATCGACTCCTCGCCCGGCCAGGGCACGAGGGTGACCATCGTCGTCGATTTCGGCGCTAGGGAGGGCGCTTGAACGGGGAGAGCCTGCATTCCGTCACCCTGGAACCCCTCAAGTGCAAGGGCTGCACCACCTGCATACGCTTCTGCCCGACGGAGGCCATACGCGTTCGCAAGGGTAGGGCCTACATCCAGGACGAGCGCTGTATCGACTGCGGCGAGTGCATACGCATGTGCCCGAACGGCGCCAAGCGGGCTGTCTCGGATCCCCTCTCGGCCATCGAGCGCTTCGCCGTACGCGTGGCCATTCCCGCGCCTACGCTCTACGGCCAGTTCGACGAGCGTTTCTCGGTCGATCGCATCCTGGGCGCCCTGCTACGGATAGGCTTTACCGACGTCTTCGAGGTGGCCAGGGCGGCCGAGCTCGTCGCCGACGAGACCGCCCGCTTCATCGAGGGCGCAGGGCCCGGGCCCTGGATATCGTCGGCGTGCCCCGCCGCGGTCAAGCTCCTGCAGGTCCGTTTCCCGAGCCTGCTCGACAGGCTCGCCCCGGTCATCTCGCCCATGGAAGCCGCGGCCCGCATAGTAAAGGATCGGCTGTACCCGGGGCGCGACGACGTCGGCGTGTTCTTCATCTCCCCGTGCGCGGCCAAGGTAACGGTCTCGCGTTTTCCCCAGGGCCTGGCCGCGTCCGCCGTCGATGGCGTCATAGGCGTCAAGGACGTGTACATACCGATACGCAACGCCTTGCCGACGGTCGAGGAGCGGCCTCTCGGCGAGGCCTCTGCCAGGGGGGTGGCCTGGGCCCGCATAGACGGGGAGAGCGATGCCGTCGGCTTGCCGCGGGCCATATCGGTGGCCGGCATCTCGGACGTCATGGGGGTCTTCGAGGCGCTGGAGAACGGTAAGATGAAGGACGTGGCCTTCATAGAGGCGCTGGCTTGCCCCGCCGGCTGCGTGGGAGGCCCCTTGACCGTGGAGAATCCCTATATAGCCAGGGCGCGCGTCCGAGCCAGGGAGCGGCTGGTCGCCGAGCGCCTAGCCGAGGAGCGGCCGCCTCGGGCCGATAGGGTCGATCTACGGGGCCTCTCGCTCGGCTTCGACGCCGCCGTCAGGCCGAGGGACGGCCTTAGGCTGTCGCCGGACCGGGTCAAGGCCATGCTCATCTTCGAGGAAGCGGAGATCATAGCCGAGTCCCTGCCCGGGCTCGATTGCGGTTCCTGCGGAGCCCCGACCTGCCGCGCCTTCGCCGAGGACGTAGCCAAGCGCGAGGCCGTCATAACGGATTGCCTCTTCAAGCTTCGAGAGAACGTACGCAAGCTAGCCGAGGAACTGATCCACATGGAGACGATGCTGCCTCCCGGGCTCGATAAGGAAGGCTAGACGGAAAGGCTCTCCGCCAGCCCTTCCGCGGCTTGGATCGGCGAGGATCGTTCTCGCAGGTAGCTATAGAGGAGCGCGTAGCCTTCCTTGGTCTTCCGCTTGAAGATGCCCCGAAGCTTGGCGTCGCGCTCGGCCGCCGTATCGAAGCCGTAGATCCTCTCACGTTCCCTGCCGTCGCCCTTGCGCCAGGCTACCGTCAGGGCGTAGCGGGCGGTCAGGAGGGGTTGCCTGTCGTGTATCGTGTAGTAGCGTATGGCGCCCTCGGTCCCGGGCTTGTACAGCGTAATGATCATCGGTAAGATTATCGGCGTTAACGCCTCGTTGCTCAAGCTCCCTCCCGATCGGGCGCGCTAAGGGGAGTGAAGTAAAATCTCCAAAATATGCGCGTGAATAATTTGACAAAACCTAATACGACTATTATAGTCTATCACTGCTCAATTGTAGCTTTCCTTTGAAAAGACTTGAAATGCTTTGCGTTTGCTTGATGAGAACGCAAAGACTGAGTGGGAGTGTCACCCTTGAATAAACGGGATTTTCCGCGGATACATTTCTACGACCAAGATTTCGTCGATATCTACGACCGGACCTGGGCGTGGATCGCGGATTATTGGACGGCCGCCGGTTCCGGGAGCGGCATAGGCGGAGGGAAATTCTTCTTCTACCCGCCCGAGCGACGCCTGGACCAGATGGAACAGTCGTTCGCCTCGTTCTATCTCGTCTACTCCAATAGGATATACTCGGCCTTCAACGGCCTCGACGCCCTGTACTCCAAGCAGGAGGAGAGCGGCGCCATTCGCTGGAAGTACGACGTGGATTCCGGCGCCCCGATCCTTCCTCCCGAGAATCCCGAAGGCGTGAGCCTGCCGCTCTTCGCCTGGGCGGAGTACAACCTCTACCACAAGGGCGCCAATAAGAAGCGCGTCAAGGAAGTCATGCCGGTGCTCCAGCGTTACTACGCCTGGCTCGAGGCGACCTTCAAGCGGCCCAACGGTCTCTTCGAGGTTCCGATAGCCGCCACCGGCATGGCGAACTCGCCCAGGAAGGACGCCGTCTACCTCGTCGACTTCAATGCCGCCATGGCGGTCAACGCTCTCTATATGTCGGCCCTCGGGGATATCCTTAACGACAAGGAGATTAGCTTCCAGTACAAGAGGAACTACTTCTCCCTGAAGACGCGCATCAATAACTTCATGTGGAACGCGGACGACGGCTTCTATTACGACGTCGACGCCTCCGAGCGCCAGGTCAGGATTAAGACCATTGGCGGCTATTGGCCCTTCCTCGCCGAGATACCCAACGAGGAGCGCGCCGAGGCCATGATAGCCCACCTGACCGATCCGGCGACCTTCGGTACGGACAATCCCTTTCCCTGCCTGTCCGTCGATAGCGACGACTACGATAAGCGCGGCCTCGGCTATAAGGGCTCGGTCCTGCCCCATATGACCTACATGGTCATAAAGGGCCTCGAGAAGTATAACCAGTGGGAGCTGTCTCGCGATTGCGCCATCCGGCACCTCTACTTCCTGCTCGACTCGGCCCACCAGAACGGCGAGCATAGGCAGACGCTATGGGAGGCCTACCAGCCGCAGAACGAGGGCAAGGCCGTGTGGCCCGACAAGCCCGAGTGGCCGCGGCCCCAGTACCTGGGCTTCTGCGGCCTGGCCACCGTAGCCCTGATGATAGAGAACATCGTGGGCCTGTCGGTATCCCTGCCTCGGAAGACCGTGGACTGGATCATTCCCAACCTGGAGATCATGGGCATAGAGAACCTGAGCCTCAAGCGCAACATGATCACCATCCTGTCCAACAAGAGCGGGAGGGGCTGGGAGATCCACATGGAGAGCGAGAAGCTCTACTACTTCACGATCAACGTCCTCGGCAAGAAGAAGAAGACGCTGCCCATACCGTCGGGCAAGTGCTCTATGCTCATAGACAAGATTTAGCGGGGCGGTTCTCTACGGGGAGGCGCGACGGCGGCTCGCCGACGGGAGGCCGGGAACGAGGTTCCCGGCCTTCGCTTTAATCCATGGCCCTGACGACCACCGAGCCCATCATGGCGAAGCCCGACACTTCCACCCAGGTGCGAGCGCCGTTCACGCGCTGGCTGACCTCGCGCGCGGCGCGGCTCTCTCCCATGAAGGCGAAGGCGGTCATCTTCACGGGTACGTCGCGGGGTACGATTATCTTGGTCTCTCCCATGAGGGTGAAGGCCTCGATGCGCACGGGCCCCGGCGGCAGGGCCGTGTCCCGGAGATCCAGCTTGGTCGAGCCCATCACGGTGAAGGATGATACGCGATCGCTCGTGAGCCAATCGCCGGTTAGCTGGCGGTCGCTCATGACGCAGCCGGTCGTGACCGGCGCGGCGCCCACTATGGACGCGTCGCCGCCGTAGCCTCGGTCGCGGACGTCGGCGCGGACGTCGGCCCGCGGCTGGCCGGCCCGGCCGGTCGGCTTGACCGCGGGCAGGTCGTAGGTAAGGCGCTCCAGCTGGAAGCTATCCCCCGCGGCGCTGGCCGCGGCGGTACGGCGCTCGTACTCGTCCATGCCGATCGCGTCGTTGGCGAAGGCCTCGGTCAGCCTGTCGATCGTCTCTTGGCGGAGCGGCTCGAGTCCGCCTTGCGGGGCTTCTCCCCTGGTCGGTAGTGTCATGTCTTCCTCCATGCCCGGCTTCGTCGCGGATCCGCTATGGCATCCGCGTCCCGTACCCTGCTAGGCGAACGGGACTATCGATCCATACCCCCTAGTATCGTGAAAAAACGCTCGATGTTCTAGCGCCGCGGGCTTACCGCGCTAGCTTTAAATTCGAATATGAATTATGATTCATATAGATATTAAAGGCGCCAATTCTGGCGCCAGGACCCCGGCCCCTAATGCCTTGACCTGGCGGCGTATACAGGTTTCAATGAACGCGGTCATTGAAAAGATCGCCGGGCGGCGATCCTCGATAGTGCCATAGGGGGGAACCATGGATAAGGAGCTACACGGGCTATTCTTCGAGGACATAGCGATAGGCATGAGCGCGGCATCCGCGAAGACGGTTACCGAGGCCGATATTTTCGCGTACGCCGGGCTGTCGGGAGACTTCAACCCCGTTCACGTGAACGATGAGTTCGCTAGGGACTCGTTCTTCAAGGGGCGCATAGCGCACGGCATGCTATCCGCCTCGTTCATATCCACGGTGCTCGGGATGCGGCTCCCGGGCCCAGGATGCGTTTACGTATCGCAATCGCTGCGCTTCAGGGCGCCGGTCAGGATAGGCGATACCGTGACCGCGCTGGTCGAGGTGACGGAGACGTCTCCGGCTAAGCGCTTCGTCACGCTCAGGACCGTCTGCTCGGTCGGCGGCAAGCCCGTGATAGAGGGCGAGGCCGTCGTCATGGTACCGGCAAGGCCTTAGGCTTTTCTTGCGCCCCGGGAAACCGGGGCGCCTACAATAACCGTTCCTGGAGGATCGTATGGACAAGGCTGTTATCAGGCTTCGCATGGGGGCTCACGATGCGCACTACGGCGGGGAGCTCGTCGACGGAGCCAAGATGCTGCAGCTCTTCGGCGACGTGGCTACCGAGCTCTTGATACGCAACGACGGCGACGAGGGACTCTTCGCCGGCTACGAGAAGGTGGAGTTCCTGGCCCCCGTGTTCGCCGGAGACTACATCGAGGCGTCTGGCGAGATAGTGCACGTAGGAAACTCTTCCCGCAAGATGACCTTCGAGGCCCGGAAGGTCATAGCGCCCCGCAAGGACCTCAACGACTCCGCGGCCGACTTCCTGGCCGAGCCCGTGGTCGTCTGCCGCGCGACCGGCACCTGCGTCGTCCCCAAGGACAAGCAGCGCAAGTAACGTATATCTGTGTTTATATCGATAAAATGATATAGACATAATTGCGTTTTCCTGGCATACTGCCACGGGCTCCATGCCAGGGAGACGCGGTCTTCCATACACTACACGGTACAAAGGAAACCCCATGGATTTTCTAATCGATAGGGAGCACGCCCTGCTCCAGACCATGCTCAAGGACTTCGCGGAGACGGAGGTCAAGCCGATCGCCAAGGAAGTCGACGAGACCGAGGCCTTCCCGGTCGAGACCGTCAAGAAGATGGCCCGCTTCGGCATGCTCGGCATTCCCTTTCCCAAGGAAGCCGGCGGCTCGGGCGGCGACAACCTCGGCTACGTCATGGCCGTCGAGGCCATGTCCAAGGTCTGCGGCACGACCGGCGTCATCCTGTCCGCCCACACCTCGCTCTGCGCCTCGCCGATCTACGAGTTCGGTACGCCGGAGCAGAAGGCCAAGTACCTGCCGGACCTGGCGAGCGGCCGCAAGCTCGGCGCCTTCGGCCTCACGGAGCCCAACGCCGGCACCGACGCCGCCGGCCAGCAGACGACCGCCGACCTTAACGGCGACCACTACCTGCTCAACGGCTCCAAGATCTTCATCACCAACGCCGGACAGGCCCAGGTGTACATCGTCTTCGCCATGACCGACCGTTCCAAGGGAACCAAGGGCATCTCGGCCTTCATCGTGGAGAGCGGCATGCCCGGCTTCTCCATCGGCAAGAAGGAAGAGAAGATGGGCATCAGGGGCTCCTCGACCTGCGAGCTCATCTTCGAGAACGTCAAGGTGCCCGTGACCAACCTCCTCGGCCAGGAGGGCAAGGGCTTCGGCATAGCCATGAAGACCCTGGACGGCGGGCGCATAGGGATTGCGGCCCAGGCCCTCGGCATAGCCCAGGGCGCCATCGACGAGACCGTAGCCTACGTCAAGGAGCGCAAGCAGTTCGGCAAGACCCTGGCGCAGTTCCAGAACACCCAGTTCCAGCTCGCCGACATGCAGGCCAAGACCGAGGCGGCCCGCCTCCTCGTGTACAAGGCCGCCTGCCTCAAGGACGCCAAGCAGCCCTATAGCGTCGAGGCAGCCACCGCCAAGCTCTTCGCCGCGGAGACCGCCATGGAGGTGACTACCAAGGCCGTCCAGCTACACGGCGGCTACGGCTACACCCGCGAGTACCCGGTGGAGCGCATGATGCGCGACGCCAAGATCACCGAGATCTACGAGGGTACCTCCGAGGTCCAGCGCATGGTCATTTCGGCCGCCATGCTGAAGTAAGCGACGAGCGAGAAGGATAGAACGACATGAACATAGTAGTCTGCATGAAGCAGGTTCCCGATACGACCGAGGTCAGGATCGATCCCGCCACGGGCACCCTCATCCGCGAGGGCATCCCGAGCATC
>CAZNNA010000066.1:12340-13090 GCA_964573825.1 uncultured Treponemataceae bacterium | reverse complement strand
CCTGCCGGCCATCCTGCCCGCCCTGGGGGCGGCGCTGTCGCTCGTGTTCCTCATGTGCTTCTACAGCTTCGTCATCGTGCTCCTCTTCGGCGGAGCCGGCGTGGGCACGCCGGAGGTGGAGCTGTACCGCGCGGCCCGCTTCGAGTTCGACCGGCCCCTGGCGAGCGCCTTCGCCCTGGCGGAGACCGTCGTGGCCATGGGCGCCCTGGCGCTCTACGCCGCCCTCGAGCGCCGCGCCTCGGTGGAGAGGCTCGACGCGGAGCGTAGCCCGCCCGAGGCCTTCCGCTCGCGGCGCGGCGCGTCCCTGGCGCTGCTCTACGGCGCCTTCATAGCCGTCTTCTTCCTAGGGCCGCTCCTCGCCATCGCGGCCGAGTCCCTGGTCGTACGCTCCCGTCCCATAGGCCCGGGAAGCCTCGGCCTCGGCCTCGGCAACTACGCCGCGCTCTTCTCCCGGAGCGGGTTCGGCCGGGCCCTGGCCAATACCGCGCTCCTCGGACTCTCGAGCGCCGCGATCGCCACGCTGACCGGCTTCGCCCTGTCCGTCGGCCTCAAGCGCGCCCGCTCGCCCTTCCTGGGCCGCGTCCTACCGCTCCTGCCCCTGGGCGTCTCGAGCGTGGTCCTGGCCTACGGCTGGAACGCGGCCCTGGGCCGACCCTCGGTCTTGGCCCTCGCCGCCATCCAGGCCGTCTCCGCCTACCCGTTCGCTCTCAGGGCGGTGCAGTCGTCGGTCGGCCTCTCCGACGAGCGCTA
>CAZNNA010000066.1:0-12330 GCA_964573825.1 uncultured Treponemataceae bacterium | reverse complement strand
GCCGACGCGGCCCGCTCCCTGGGCTCCGGCCGGCTCGGGGTGCTCCTCCGCGTGCGCCTGCCCCTGGCCGCGCCCTCCCTGGCCTCGGGCTTCGCCCTGGCCTTCGCCATGAGCGCCGGCGACGCCAACGCCGTCATCGCGGCCCCGGTGGGCCGCTTCGAGACCCTGGCCCTCCTCCTCTACCGGCTATCGGGCTCGTACCGCCTCAACGAGGCCTGCGCCGCGGCCACCATTCTCGCGGCGGCCACCGGCCTCGTCTTCTTCCTCAAGGATGCCCGCGATGGTCTGTCTTGAACTACGGACGCTGACCAAGGCCTGGCCCTCGGCCCTCGTCAGCGCCACGCTTCGCGCCCCGGCCGGGCGCATCCTGTCCGTGGCCGGCCCCTCGGGCTGCGGCAAGAGCACGCTCCTGCGCATGGCCGCCGGGCTCGAGCGCCCCGATTCCGGCTCGGTGATAGTGGGCGACAGGGACGTCACCAGCCTCGAACCGCGCGACCGAGGCATCGGCATGGTCTTCCAGGACTACGCGCTCTTCCCCCACCTGGACGTGGCGGGCAACGTGGCGTACGGGCTCAAGGGCCGCGGCCTCGGCGGCCGGCCGTCGCGGGCCGAGACGCGGGAGCGCGTGGCGCGGCTCCTGGCGGCGGTCGACCTGTCGGGCTTCGAGCGCCGGCGCCCCCACGAGCTATCCGGCGGCGAGCGCCAGCGCGTAGCCCTGGCTCGCACCCTGGCCATCGAGCCGAGCGTGGTGCTCTTCGACGAGCCGCTGTCGTCCCTCGACGCGTCCCTCCGCAGGCGACTGCGCGCCGACATAGTCGAGGAACAGCGACGCCTCGGCTTCACCGCCCTGTACGTGACCCACGACCTCGAGGAGGCACTGTCGGTAGGCGACGAGATGGCCGTCATGAGCCAGGGCAGCGTGCTCCAGGTCGACGAGCCGGCCAGGCTGTGGAGCTCGCCGGCCGACGCCCGGGTGGCGCGCTTCCTCGGGAGCGGCCCCTGCCTCCGCGTCCTCGGCCTCGAGCGCGAATCCGGATCGTCCTACGCGCGCACCGCCTCGGGACGCTTCAGGCTCCCGCCGGGCTCGCCCGAGCCCGATATCGAGCCGGGTCGAGCCGGCTCTCCCGACTGGTACCTGTTCTTCGAACGCTCCGCCGCCGAGCGCGTCCCCGAAGGAGAGCGCGTCCCCGAAGGAGAGCGCGTCCCCGAAGGAGAGCGCATCTCCGAAGGAGAGCGCATCCCCGCCGGCGGGAGCGAAGGCGCGGGCGGAGGCCCCGGCGGCTGGCTAGGGGCGCGATGTCTGGGCGCGGACTTCGCCGGCGACGCCGTCGACTGCGCCATGGCCTCGGGCGACGAGCGCTTCACGCTACGCTTCCGCCGCGACGAGGCGCCGGCCGTAGGCGAGGAGGCGCGCTACGCCGTGCGCTCGCCGCGCCTCGTGCCGGGCGAGCGGCGGGGCGACGCCTAGCGCCCCGTTCCTAGGACGGCGAGTCCTCTCCGTAGCCGTATTCCTTGAGCTTATTGAGGAGCGTGCGCCTGGTTATGCCGAGCTCCTCGGCGCTCTTGCCTCGCCTTCCCCCGTTGCGCCCCAGGGCCTCGAGTATGGCCCGCCTCTCCAGCTCCGCCAGCGTCGGCGGTCGGGTCGCGCCTCCGTACGAGGCGCTCGAGGCGGCGGTATCCATGGCCCTCGCGACCGCGGCGCCGACGGCGCCCGTGGGGACGCGCGCTAGCCGCAGGTCCTCGGCGCCTATCGCCGGGCCGTCCGACAGGATGAGGGCGCGCTCGACGGCGTTGGCCAGCTCGCGTACGTTGCCGGGAAAGGGATAGGCCGCGACGAGCGCGCGAGCGTCCGGGGCCAGGACGGCGCCGCGCCGCCCCACGGTCGGGCCCAGGGTCTCGACGAAGTAGTCGGCGAGGGCCAGGGCGTCGCCCGGCCGCTCGCGCAGCGGAGGTAGGTGTATCCTGACGACGTTGACGCGGTAGTAGAGGTCCTCGCGGAAGCTTCCCTCCGCCACCATGGCCTCGAGGTCGCGGTTGGTGGCGGCGACGATGCGCGCGTCTATGGGAACGCCGCGCACGGCCCCGAGGCGGGCGACCTTTCGCTCCTGGATGACCCTGAGGATCTTTACCTGCATGGCGAGCGGCATCTCGCCGAGCTCGTCCAGGAAGAGCGTGCCGCCGTCGGCCAGCTCGAAGAGGCCGCGCTTGCGGTCGGTCGCCCCCGTGAAGGCTCCCTTCTCGTAGCCGAAGAGCTCGCTCTCGAGCAGGGCCTCGGGGACGGCGCCCAGGTTGACGGCCACGAAGGCCCCCTGCCGCCCCGAGCGCTCGTGGATGAGGCGCGCGGCGACCTCCTTGCCGGTACCGCTCTCGCCCGAGATGAGCACGGTCGACGGCGTCGCGGCCACGCGATCGATGAGCCGCAGCGCCTCGCGCACGGCGGGGCTGTCGCCTATCATGCGGGTTCCCGCCGCCCGGGAGCCCTCGGCGGCCGGTCGCCTCGCGGCCTCGCGATCCGCCGTCAGCCGCCGCTCGCGGACGGCCCTCCGGAGGCGCATGACGAGCTCGTCCGGGTCGAAGGGCTTGACGAGGTAGTCGAAGGCGCCGAGCCGCATGGCCTCCACCGCGTCCCTGACGTCCCCGTGGGCGCTCATCATCACGGCCGGCAGCGAGAGGCCCTCCTCGCCCATCCACCCGAGGAGCCCCAGGCCGTCGAGCCCGGGCATGCGTATGTCGAGCACGGCCGCGTCGTAGGGCTCGGCCGAGAGCCTGGCCTTGGCCGCGAGGCCGTCGGGCGCCAGGTCTGCCTCGATACCCTCGACGCGAAGGAAGGCTCCCACGGAAGCGAGCATGTTCGGTTCGTCGTCAGCCACCAGTACGCGCACCGGTTCGCCTCCACGCGGTCGGGATAGTATCGATTTGGAGTGGCGAGAATCGCCAGCGAGGGATTATACTGTACCCCATGCCCACGAGCGGAGCAAGCCACAGCGTTAGAGAGGCCATCGTAGCGGGCATCTTCTACCCGGACGATCCGGGACGGCTCGGAGCCGTCCTCGACGAGGCCGTAGCCGCCGCCAGGGCGCGCCGCCAGGGCGAGTCGTCGCCTCGAGAGTCGTCGCCTCGAGAGTCGTCGCCTCGAGAGGCGTCGCCTTCCGCCAGACCGACGGCCATCCTGGCCCCTCATGCCGCCTTCGACTACTCCCTGCCGATACAGGCCGCCGCCTGGAGCCTGGCCTGGGCCTCCTTCTCCGACCGTCCGGATCCCGACCGCGTCGTCGTCGTCGCGCCCTCGCGCCAGCCCGGCGACAGCCGCATCTACCTGCCCGAATTCACGGCCTTCGAGACGCCGCTCGGTACCATAGAGGTCGATACGGAGACCTGCGCCGAGCTCGCCTCCTGCGGTACGGCGTTCGGCGTCAACGACCTGCCCCACCTGGAAAGCCACGGCATTGAGCTCCAGCTGCCCTTCCTCCGATGGCTCTTCCCGGGAACGCCCCTGGTTCCCGTGCTCGCCTCGGGCGGACCCGCCGCGGCCTCGGGACTCGCCCGCGCCCTCGACCTAGTCCTGGGCGAGTCGATCGACGCGACGCTCTTCGTAGTCTCGTCTAACCTGGCCGCCTCCATAGTCGCCGCCGACGCCGCCAGGCGCTCCGATGACGCCCTGGCCCTGGTATCGGCGGGCGCGTGGCGAGAGCTGGCCGCCCGCGACGACCTGAGCGGAGCCACCGCCCTGGCCTCGCTCCTGGCCATGCGCTCGCCGCGGGGCCTGCGCTTCGAGGAACTCGCCCGGGGAGACTCCTCCGGGCACGGATCCTCGGGCGCCGAGCGCATCGTGCATTACGCAGCAGCCGCTTGGTTCGGAGGAAATACCCATGAGCATAACGATAACGGAATCGGATAGGACGGCGCTCCTACGCACGGCGCTCGAGGCCATAGCGGTCAGGCTCGAGGGCAGGCCCGCCCGCTGGCCGGCCGTTAGCCAGATCGGGGACGAGCCCCTGGGCGCCTTCGTGACGCTCCATAAGCGCTCGCCGCACGGCCGGCGCCTCCTACGGGGCTGCATAGGCCGCATACGGAGCGAAGAGCCGCTGCGCCTCACGGTACGCGCCATGGCCGAGGCGGCCGCCTTCGAGGATCCTCGCTTCCCCGCGCTGTGCCGATCGGAGCTGCCGAGCGTGGATATAGAGATATCGGTCCTGTCGCCCTTCGAGCCCTGCGCGCCCGAGGGCGTCGAGCCCGGGCTCCACGGGGTCTACCTGGTCGCGTCCGGCCGCTCCGCGGTATTCCTGCCCCAGGTGGCTCCCGAGCAGGGCTGGGACCGAGAGGAACTCCTCAGGCAACTCTGCCGCAAGGGCGGCCTGCCGGACGAGGCCTACGCCGAGCCCGACGCCAGGCTCTACCGCTTCACGGCCACGGTCTTCGGCGAGGTCAAGGGCTGAGCCGGGACTCCACCACGGTCACGCGCCTAGCCTCCCCGTCGATATCGATGACGACGGAACCCGAGCAGCCCTCGGCCGCGCCGTAGCCGGCCACGAGCTCGTCGAGCGATAGGCGCTGCGCCGGGTAGGGCGGGAAGAGCGCCTGGGTGGCCGCGTAGGCAACGCCGTCGGGCATGCCGTCGGAGCCGAAGACCAGGTCCTTGCCGGGTACGAAGCCGGCCTCGTCGATGAGCATGCGGAAGGGGTTATTACGCGCGAGGTACGCCTCGGGCAGGCGATCGACGTAATCGACCGAGTCGCTCGTGAAGTTGGGCTGCATGGATAGCGTCACGCCGAGGCGCTTGGCCCGCCGTGCCTGCCCGAGGTCGATGAACTGGGCGTGCTCTATGCGCACGGCTCCGAAGCTACCGCCCGCCCCCCGCGCTCGCTCGATCGCTACGAGGGCCTGCTCGACGGCGAGCTCGCCTATGGCGTGCATGGCCAGGCCCGCGCCGGACTCGGCCGCCTCGCCTACCAGCTCCAGGAGCCGCTCGTCGCTGTACGTGAAGAGGGCTCGCCCCGGGCCTATCCAGGGCCCGGCTATGGCGGCGCTGCGAGAGCCGACAGCGCCGTCGAGGTAGAGCTTGATGCCCATGACCCGGTTGCGCCTCGCCTCGTCCAGTTTCCTATAGAGGGCCGGCGCGACCCAGGGGCGGACGCGACCGGCGTAGGACGAGGCGAGCGCCACGTCCAGGGCCTCTACGGTCGGTACCGTCATCTCGTCGCTCGAGCCTATGCCCAGGGGCACGAGGCCATCGACGTAGGCGCGCAGCTGCTCGTCTCGGAGCCCCGCCAGCCCGCAGTAGGCCTCGAAGATGGCCGGTACGTTGGCCTCGCACCAGACCTGGTCGTGGCGGCGCTCCACGAGCTCGGGCACTGCCTCGGCCATATAGGGTAAGGCCGCGTCGCTGACGACGAAGCCGTGCAGGCTGAAGTTGACTATCAGGGCCGGAGGCAGCGAGGCGAGCGTCGCAGCGTCCAGGCCGAGCTCGAAGGACTTCCAGCCCTTGACGACCGTAAGCCTATCGCGGGGCAGGCCTCGCAGGGTCGCCAGGGCGGCCTCGGGCGGCAGGGCGGCTATATCGACGCAGGATGACAGGGCGGCGTAGAGGCAGACGTGGTTATGCCTATCGTGGAGGAGCGGGATGGTCGTCTTCATGCCGGGTACGATACCCCAAAGCCCTCGGAGCCTCAAGGGTCGTTTCCCGATCGTAAATATTTTAGAGATAGTTGATAACTTGCTAGACGGAAGGTACATTATCCGTCAACCATGAACGTCACGCGCAACGGAAGCAGTCTTCTCAAGGCCTTGGAATCCCGCTATGCCTCGAGCCCCGTCAACGAGCGGATCAAGAGCCGCAACCTAGCCATAGCCGCGCTGGCGCTATCCGGCGTCTCGATAGCCCTGAGCCTCGTCTACGCGGCGACGGGCAAGCTCGAGAACATCGCAAGCTCGGCCCCGACCCTCCTAGCCCTCAGGCGGGGCCGCTATCGGGCGGCGAGCGGCGCCTACCTAGCTCTCCTCTCGCTGATCCCCCTCGTCGCCGCGGCCTTCCAGGAACCGCGGGGCTACCGGGACGTCTATATGTACCTGCTCTTCTGCGTACCCTTCCTCGTCCTATCCTTCATCGTCGGGTATAGGCGGCTCCAGCTCTGGACGGTCGCCGTCATCCAGCTGTCCGCTGGCGCCGTCTACCTCTTCGCCGTGGTGAGGCCCGCCCTAGCCGAAGGACTGGGATCCTACGGCTTCGGCGTTGGCGTCGCGGTCGTCTTCTACGCGATAGCCGTAGCGTTCCTCACCATCGCCTTCAACGTCGAGCAAGCCATCATAACGAGCCTCGAGGCGACCGAGGCGGAGAGCCGGAGCCGGGCCGACGCGATGGAGCTTATCCTGAACGCCTCCCGGGATACCATGTCGGTCGGCTCGGAGCTGACCCGGCTGGCCGCCTCGGCGGCGGAAGGCGCCGGCTCGATCGACGCCGACGGCTCCGCGGCCCGCGGGCTCCTGTCGTCGCTCGGCGAGACCGTGGAACTCGGAGCCTCGGACCAACGGAAGGTCGCTACCGAACGGGAGCGAGTCCAGGAGGCCATGGAGGCCCAGAGCGCGGCCGTAAGCCGCTCGACGGCCGCCGTCGAGGAGATGAGCGCCTCGATACTGCAGATAACGCGATCGGCCCGGGAGAAGACCCTCGTCTCCGAGGAACTGGCCGTCGAGGCCGGCGCGGCGGACGTCGCCTTCGCGGACACGACGCGTTCGCTCAGGGCGCTCGAAGCCTCCTCCTCCGAGGTGCTCGCGGTGATCTCCGTCATAGAGGAGATCGCGTCGAGGACGAACCTGCTTGCCATGAACGCGGCGATAGAGGCCGCCCACGCCGGCGAGCGCGGCAAGGGTTTCGCCGTCGTGGCGGCGGAGATACGGAAGCTGGCCGAGGAAACCAACGAGAACTCCAGGAAGAGCCGGGACATCCTTTCTAAGAACAATGCCGGCATATCGGCAGTGGTCTCGAGCAGCGAGGAGAGCCAGGCTAGGCTCCAGGGTATCCATAGGCGCAGCGAGGAGCTCCGCGCCTCCCTCCAAGAGATGATCGCCGGCATGTCAGAGCTCGCCGGCGCTACTAAGGAGATTAACTCCGTCATAGAAAGCCTCCGGATGGTCCAGGCCTCCGTAGGGGACGCCGTCAAGGCCATGGGAACGGCGGTAGAGAGAGCCGGGACGGGCTACGCCGCCGTCCGGAGGGAGGCCGCGGAGACGCGGTCCCTGGTGGAGAACATATCATCCAAGGCCTCCGGGCTTCGCTCCGGGGCGGAAAGCGTGCGGAGCATAGGCCTGGCCAACGAGGCGGCGATCCGGGAGCTCAAGGCAAGCCTCGATAGGCTTACGGCGCGCTAGCGCAGGGAGCGCCGGCCCGACGCGGGCGATATCCTTCCTCCTCTGTCTCCCGGGCGACAGTCCGATCGCCGCGGGGATGCTATAGTTCCCGGGTTTTACCTCGCGCCCGCGGTACTAGCGCGGCATCCAAGGCATATCGGAGAAATCATGAAGCTTCGCGTAGACTCGAGGCATAGCCTCCGCTGGCGCATCGTGGCGGTCTTCGCCGTGACGAGCGCCGTCGTCTTCTCGGCCTTCTCGTTCTGGTCGTATAGGCGATCGCGGGCTGAGCTAACCGAGCGCATACGCTCGAGCCTGACCGTGGAGGCGGGCACGGCTATAGCGTCCGTGGACGCATGGTTCCAGGAGCGGATGATAGCGCTCGGCACCCTGGGCGCCTTCCTCGGCTCGGAAGGCACACTCGAGGCGGTGACGGCCGCGGGTACCGACGGCAACCCGTACCTAGCCAGGCAGAGGGACCTCCACGGCCTCGATCCCTACATAGGCATGCCCGGCCGGCCGCCCTACTCCGGCCGCGACTTTCCCGAGCCGCCGGGCTACGTAGCCTCCGAGCGCCCCTGGTATAAGGCGGCCGTCGAAAGCGGCTCCATGACGTTCTCCAATTATTACATAGACTCCGAGACCAAGGAGCTGACCACCACGCTCGTCGAGCCTATCAAGGGGGCCGACGGTTCGATCAAGGCCGTCCTCGCGACCGACCTTCGCCTCTCGGCCCTCCTCACCCGCCTGTACGGCATGAACCTCGGAGGCGCCTCCATTATCATGCTGGATCGGAACGGCAAGATCCTGGCCCACTCGATCCGCGACCTCATCAATACCGACGCGAGCGTCGGCCCCTTCGCGGAGCCCGTGGCCGCGATGCTCTCCAAGCCGAGCGGCCTCACCGGCTTCTCCGTGGGCGAGACCGGCTACACCATGGTCTGGAAGGCCATCGAGGCTACCGGCTGGATCATAGGCGTCTGGATCGACGACGCCGAGGCCTACGCCCCGCTCTCGGCCGTCAGGCTCGAGTTCCTGCTCCTGTCGCTGGCGGCGCTCGGCGTGTTCATAATACTCGCCCTGGCCCTCGCGTCCTACATCGTGCGGCGAGTCCGCTTCGTCTCGGGTTCCCTGTACGAGATAGCCCAGGGCGAGGGAGACCTCACGGTCTCCGTCAACGATGCATCCAAGGACGAGCTCGGCACCCTGGCGACCAACTTCAATCGCTTCGTCTCTACGATCCGCGGCCTGGTCGTAGGCGCCAAGCGTAGCGCCGAGGAGACCGGGACCCTGACGGAGGACCTAGCCGCTAATACGGAGGAGGTCGGAGCGGCCATAGCCCAGATCAACGCCAACCTGGGCTCCATGGAGCGCCAGGTCACGACGCTCAACTCGGGAGCCGAGCGTAACGCCCAGTCGTCGTCCGCCATCGGCGAGCGCGTAGCCGACTTCGATCGGCGCATGGACGAGCAGGCGACCATAGTCCGCGAGACCGGCGCCTCCGTCGAGCAGATGGGATCCTCGATAGCCCTCGTCGCCCGCATCGGCGCGGAGAAGCGGGCCACGGCGGAGGACCTGCAGGTCAAGGCCCGCGACGGGGGCGAACGCCTCGAGGAGATGATAGGCTCGTTCCGCAACGGCGTGCTGCATAGGCTCCTGTCGATACGCGAGATAACCGACATCATCAAGGGTATCAGCTCTCAGATCAACCTGCTCTCCATGAACGCGGCCATAGAGGCGGCCCACGCCGGGGACGCCGGCCGGGGCTTCTCGGTGGTCGCGGACGAGATACGCAAGCTGGCCGAGTCGTCCCAGGAGAGCGTCAAGGGCATAGAATCCACGATCAGGGACATAGACCTGTCGGCCGACGAGACGTCCAAGGCCGCCGACGGGACCGCGTCCGCCTTCGAGGCCATCAACGCCTCGGTGGCCGAGTTCGCCCAGGCAATGGAGGAGATAGCGCGCATCACCTCCGAGCTATCGGTAGGAAGCTCGACGATCCGGCAGACCGCCGGCAGGCTTCGCCAGATCACCGACGAGGTCAAGCGAGGCTCCGCCGACATCAAGGCGGAACTCCTCGGCATGAACGAGGGCATAGCCCAGGTGGGCGGCATCGCGAGGAGCGTCAGGGACGGCATAGTCGAGGCCGTGACGGGCTCCCAGGAGATAGTGCAATCGTCGTCGAGGATTGGGGATATAGTCTCCCGGCTCGAGGCCAGTTCCCGTCGCCTGGGCGGCGAGCTAGGTCGCTTCAGGACCTAGGCCGGCTATCTAGGCGGGCTCGCGGCCATGGCCTTCTCGGCCTTTCCGCGTCGCCGCGAGGGCCACTCGGCGACCAGGGTACCGCCGAGCATCAAGGCGCAGCCGAGGAGCTCGAGCCCGCCGAAGCGCTCCCCCAGGAACAGCATGCCCGCGATGAGCGCGAAGGGCGACTCGAGAGACAGGATGATGGAGGCGCGCGCCGGGTGGGCCTTGCTCTGGGCCACGGCCTGCAGCGTATAGGCTATCCCGATGCTGAAGAGTCCTCCGTAGGCTATGGGTAGGGCGCCTCGCACGAAGGCCTCCACGCTCGGCGTCTCGGTGATGGCCGCGCCGGCGGAACAGAGCGCCGAGCAGGCGGCGAACTGTATGCAAGCGAGGGTAAGCGGGTCGACGACCCCGGCCCAGCGGTCGAGCACCAGGATATGAGCCGTCCAGAAGAAGGCGCTCGCGAGCACGAGCGCGTCGCCCCGGTTGATGGACCCGAGGTCGGTAAAGGCCAGGACGTAGAGCCCGGCCAGGGCCAGCGCGGCGCCCGCCCAGGCCCGGGCCGGCGTGCGGCGACCGTAGAGCATGGCCGCTATGGGTACGAGTACCACGTACAGGCCGGTTATGAAGCCGGCCTTGCCCGCGCTCGTGTACTGGAGCCCCGCCTGCTGCAGGCCCGCCGCCACCGCCAGGACGACGCCGGCAAGGAGGCTCGGCGGCAGCGCCGCCCGGATAGTCGCCCAGGTCGTCCTCCGGTACAGCAGCAGCGGGACGAGCGCCAGGGAGCCTACGAGGAAGCGCGCCGCGTTATAGGAGAACGGCTCGAGGCTATCCATGCCCAGGCGCTGGGCCACGAAGCCCGTACCCCATATGGCCGCGGTTATCAGGAGGAGCGCCTCGTAGCGGGTCTCGCCCGCGTGCTGGTTCGTCATCGTTCGAGTGTACCCGGCGGCTTTATCCTCATCAAGCCAGCCCGCAGACGCTCCACGGCTTGTTCAGGTTGTATCGGAACAGTACCTCTACGTGACGTATGACCGACTCCGTCGGAAAGACGATAGAGAAGGCGTGGCGCTCCCTGAAGTCGGTGCTCGAGGGCGCGCCGATGGGCCTGTCGTCCACGTGTATGGGTAGGCCGAGTCCCCGCACCGTCTCCACGTGGGTAACTACCGGGGGTTCGCCCTCGCGCTCTACGACGAAGGCCCGGTAGGAGAAGGTCACCCGGCGGGCCTCCGCCTCCGCCTTCCAGGCGACGAGGTCCTTGGGTAGCCACGAGACGGCCAGCGGCAGCACGTCGGAGCCCAGGAGATGGGTCAGGTTGACGCGCGCCCCGGGGAACATGGCTATGAAGCGCCTGACTATCTCTATGGTGTCGGCGCCCTCGCCTATGTCGAGCGGCACTATCAGCGGATCGAAGACGTCGCGCACCTGCATGGACAGGAGGTCGAAGCGATAGCGGTAGTCGCTCTTGCGAGGCTTGCGGGGATTGTCGTGCCCCTCGGGGACCACGAAGACGACCGAGGACGTAGCCGCGTCGGAGGCCAGGTAGCGGAGGGCCGTCGCGAGATGGGTCATCTGGAAGGGATCGAACGATCCTATGTACAAGGCCGCGTTAATGGCGTAGCCGGGAAAGCGCACTACCTGCGGGAAGTCTGCAAGGTCCACGGGGACGAGCTCGCCCCGGACGATGCGATCGTCTATGCCGAGGAGCGACTCGGCGTAGAAGGAGCGGAAATAGGAGAAATCGCCCTTATCGAGGGCGCTCAGGTAGGAATAGGCGCCCAGCCTATCGAAGATCTCGTTCGTGCGCTCGAACGCCCGGGCCACCAGCTCCGAGCGAGGGGTAGCCGGGCGCGCCCTGTCCTTGGGCCGCGTAATGCGCACCTCCGGGGGAGGCTCGCCCGATGACGCGGAGGCGGCGTTTCGTCGCTTCATCGTCCCCAGTGTAGGTTATTTTTCCTGGGCGCGCAACGATAAAGCGCCCAGGCCTACCGTACCACTCCTCCATTCGATATGACAGTTTCTAGCTAGATTACAGCATACGATTAAATTTTATCTATAATTTTGTCTTGCCAAATTCAATATCTAGCTTAATACTTATAATCGACAGCCCAAGACGCACTCGTCAGGCAACGGATCTCGCAAGGCATCGTACGGCAACAGCGCAAGGGGCGAACCATTCCATTGGAGGCCTGTATGCAGACACGTACCGCGACCGAACCGCGACGAGACAACGGCGAGGCTCCGCCCGGGGCCCTCCTTACCGCCCTCGAGGAGGCCCAGAAGGCCGACGAATACCAGTACCTATCCGAGGACACGTTGCGCGGCATAGCCGAGCTGACGGGGGAGTCGCTGTCCAGGGTCTACTCGGTAGCCACGTTCTATTCCTTCTTCAACCTGAAGCCGCAAGGCAAGCACACCATAGTCGTATGCCGAGGCACGGCCTGCCATACGAGGGGTTCGCTAGGACTCCTGCGCGAGGCGGCCCAGCGCCTGGGCATGCCCGACTTCAGGGAGGACGAGGAACCGTCCTTCACGACCGACGATAGGCTCTTCACGGTACGGACCGTGGCCTGCTTCGGGCAGTGCGCGCTGGCGCCCGTCATAGCCATAGACGGTACCATCCACTCGAGGATGACCCAGGGACGGCTCTGCTCTATTCTCGAGGGCATGCGAAAGGCGGCTAGGCGATGAGCGGCAACTACGCGGCCATGGCGGCCCGAGGCCTGTCGCCCGTCAAGC
>CAZNNA010000065.1:1703-13154 GCA_964573825.1 uncultured Treponemataceae bacterium | reverse complement strand
GAAGGGCAGCTTGAGGAGCGTCATGGCGAAGAAGCCGAAGTAGGCGCCGAACATGATGACGCCGCCGTGGGCGAAGTTGGAGAAGTTCATTATGGAGTACACGAGCGAGTACCCCACGGCCATCAGGGCGTAGACGCTCCCGATGGACAGGCCGTTGACCATCTGTTGCAAGAATTGGGCCATACGCGCTCCGGGCGCCAGGCGATGAGGATCGCCGCGGGATAGCGCGGCTCAGGCCGCGCCGTACTGGACGTTTTTTCCTTGGCGCGGGAGGGCGAAGGACTGGTCCGCCGCCCCGCTGACGAAGGGGAGCGCCCGTCGGGGCGCTCCCCTGGCACGATTTTGCTATCGTTCGCTAATGAGTCGAACGAGGCCCGCCGGGCTAGCCGGCGAGACCGGGCGATGCCTAGTTGGCGGCGTACTTCTGCTGGAAGACGTACTTGCCGTTGACTATCTTGATGATGGCGGCGTCCTTGCCCTCGGGGTTGTGGGTCTCGGGGCTGATCTTGATGCGGCCGGTGATGCCCTTGAAGTCGACCTTCTCGAGGGCCTTGGCTATGGCCTCGCCCTCGGGCTTGCCGGCTATCTTGAGGGCCTCGACGAGCATCAGCACCGCGTCGTGGACGAGGTAGCCGTTGAGCTCGGTCTCGATGCCGTACTTCTTGAAGTAGCGGGCCTTGTAGTCGGCCACGTCGGGATCGTCGTAGTCGAGGTGGTTGACGAAGTAGCAGCCCTCGACGGAGGCGCCGCCCATGCTGATGAGCTGGTCGCTCGGCCAGCCGTCGCCGCCCATGAGCACCTGCTTGATGCCGAGCTCGCGGGCCTGGTTGGCGGAAAGGGCGACTTCCTTGAAGAAGTAGGGCATGAAGATGATATCGGGGTTGGCCGACTTGATCTTGGATAGCTGGGGCCTGAAGTCGACGTCGCCGGACTTGAAGGACTCGTCGGCTACGATCTCGCCGCCCTTCTTCTTGAAGTTGGAGATGAAGAACTCGCGGAGGCCCTGGGAGTAGTCGTCGGCCACGTCGTAGAGCACGGCGGCCTTGCGCGCGCCGAGCACGTCGTAGGCGTAGCCCGCCGCCACGGCGCCCTGGTAGGGGTCGATGAAGCAGACGCGGAAGTTATAGGGCTTGACCTTGCCGTCGAGCACGGTCACCTTGGGGTTGGTCGCCACGGTGGCGATGTCCGGGACCTTGGCGCTCTCGAGGATGGGGGCTATCGGGATGGCGTTGCCGGACGCGTTGGGCCCGAGTATCGCCACTACCTTGTCCTGGCTCGTCAGGCGGCGGACCACGTTGACCGCCTCCTGGGCGTCGCCCTTGTTGTCGTAGCCGATGACCTCGAGCTTGTAGGTCTTGTCGCCTACCTTGACGCCGCCTGAGGCGTTCATTTCCTCGAAGAGCATCTGGACGGTCTTATACTCGTTGTTGCCCCAGACCGCCTGGTCGCCCGTCAGGGCGCCGAACCAGCCTACCTTGATGACGTCGGCCTGCTTGGCCCCGCCGCAAGACGCGAGGACGAGGGCGACGAGCAGAACCGCTAGAACATTCCGTACGCGCATAGTGCCTCCTAGTTCCGATGCATATCACCTTGCGGTTACATTTCGTATCCGTCAAGCGTGAATATTTATGCGCCTACCATGCATCTTTATGCGCGATCGGTCAAGGAGGCTTTAGCATATTTCCTGCATAAAAACGTCGACAGGCGACGCTTTTATGCATATTTATGCAGTTTCCTTCGGCGAGGATACCCCGCGCCCCCGTCGGAGCGGGCGCGGGCGCGCCCTAGACCAGGCGGCAAGCCACCGAATGCCCTCCCCCGAGGTCCCTGAGCGGCGGGCGGCCTGCGCGGCACGCGGCTTCCGCCCGGGGGCAGCGGTCGGCGAAGCGGCACTCGTCCGGCGGGTTGACCGGGCTCGGGATCTCGCCCTTGAGCGGAATGCGCCGTCGCGCCCTGGCTATCCTCGGGTCCGCCTCGGGTATGGCGGAGAACAGCGCCTGGGTGTAGGGATGGAGCGGCTTGCCGTAGAGCTCCGCGGTCGGGGCGCTCTCCACCACCGTACCGAGGTACATGACGACGACGCGGTCGGAGCTGTACTTGACCACCGAGAGGTCGTGGGCGATGAAGAGGTAGGTTAGGCTCCGCTCCGCCTGCAGCCGCCTGAGCATGTTGACGACCTGGGCCTGGATGGACACGTCGAGGGCCGAGATGGGCTCGTCGCAGACGACGAAGCGGGGGTCGACCGATAGCGCCCGGGCTATGCCTATTCGCTGGCGCTGGCCGCCGGAGAACTCGTGGGGGAAGCGGGACAGGTGCTCGCGCCCGAGCCCGACCGTCCGGAGGAGCTCCACGATGCGCTCGTCGCGCTCGCGCTCCCCGAGCCGTCCGACGAGGCCGAGGCCCTCGCCCACGATATCCTTGACGGTCATGCGCGGATTGAGCGACGAGTAGGGGTTCTGGAAGATCATCTGGACGTTCTTGCAGTACCGCCTGGCGCGAGAGGCGGCCTCGGCCCGGGACCGGGCGGGGGCGAAGGCGTCTTCTCCGGCGAAGCGCACGGAGCCGGCGCTCGGCTCGAGCAGGCGTACGAGGCAGCGGCCCGTCGTCGACTTGCCGCAGCCCGACTCGCCGACGAGCCCCACGGTCTCGCCCTCGTAGACCTCGAAGCCCACGCCGTCCACCGCCTTGAGCGTCTCGCCCCTACCGACCTTGAAGTACTTGGAGAGCCCCTCGACGGCGAGGAGGGGACCCTGGCCCGCGCGGCTCACGCCGTCCTCCCGGAGAGGCAGGGCGAGCGTAGGTCGACGGGCTCGGCGAGCCCGTGGCGCAGCCAGCAGGCGGTCTCGTGATCGCCGCCGAGCGAGAAGGCCGGAGCGGGACGCTCCCTGCAGACGCGGAGCGCGTAGTCGCAGCGCGCCGCGAACGGGCAACCCGGCGGCGGGGAGAAGAGGTCGGGCGGCGTGCCCTCGATGGCCCTGAGCTCGCCCTCGCAATCGGTCTCCAGCCTGGCCACGGATCCGAGGAGCCCGGAGGTATAGGGATGGGCGGTCTCGTAGAAGATATCGTCGACGGAACCGCTCTCCACCACCATGCCGCCGTACATCACGTAGACGCGGTCGCACATCTTGGCTATCACGCCGAGGTCGTGCGTTATCATGACGACGGCAGTTCCCAGGCGGCGCCTCAGGTCGTCGAGGAGCTCCAGTATCTGCGCCTCTATGGTCACGTCGAGCGAGGTGGTCGGCTCGTCCGCGATGACGAGGCTCGGCCCTCCGACCAGGGCCATGGCTATCATGACGCGCTGCTTCATGCCGCCGGACAGCTCGTGCGGGTACTGCTCGACGCGGCGCTCGGCGTCGGCTATGCCGACGAGCGACAGCATCTCCATGGCCCGCCGCTTGGCCTCCCGGCGGCTCACGCCGGGCCTGCCGGCGAAGACCTCCTCGACCTGGGCCCCTATCTTCATGGTGGGATTGAGGTAGGTCATGGGATCCTGGAACACGAAGCCTATCTCCGTCCCGCGCATGGCGCGCATCTCTTTCTCAGACTTGTCGAAGACGTCGGCGCCCTTGTAGAGCAGGCGCCCGCCCTTGCGGAACCCGGGCGGCTCGGGATTGAGCCTGAGGGCGCACTGGGCGCTGACGCTCTTGCCGCAGCCGGACTCGCCCACGATGCCGACGACCTCGCCGGGGAATACGCGGAACGATACGCCGCGGACGGCCTCGACCTCGCCGCCGTAGGTCCTGAAGGAATACCTAAGATCCTGGACGTCCAGGAGGGGTTCACGTTCTGGCACGGTGCGTCTCCTTGCGTTGCCGAATCATTCCCCGCGCAGCCGCGGGTCGAGCGCGTCCCTAAGGCCGTCGCCCAGGAGGTTGAGCGCGAGCATCGTCGTGCTGATGAAGAAGGCCGGGAAGAACAGCTTGAGGGGATAGAGCGACAGGGTCTGGGAGCCCTCGCGCGCCAGGAGTCCCCAGCTGCATTCCGGCGGCTGGATGCCGAGGCCGATGAAGGACAGGAAGGCCTCGGTGAAGATGGCGTTGGGAATGGCCATCATCGTGTTGGTGATGACGAGTCCCATCAGGTTAGGCGCGATATGCCTGAGCAGGATCTTGGCGTCCGAGGCCCCGAGCACCCTGGCGGCCGCCACGAAGTCGCTCTCCTTGACGCGCAGCACCTCGCCGCGGACGAAGCGCGCCATGCCGATCCAGCGCGTCACCACCATGGCTACGATCAGGGAGCCCATGCCCGGTTCCATGACCACCATCATGAGTATGGCGACGATGATGTACGGTATCCCGTAGAGCACGTCCACGACGCGCATCAGCGCCATATCGACCTTGCCGCCGTAGTAACCGGCGAGGCCGCCGACGAGGCCGCCGACGAGCGTATTGAGCAGCGTCGCGACGAAGCCGATGAGCAGGGAGGTCCTGGCGCCCATCCATACGCGCGACCAGAGGTCGCGGCCGAGCATGTCGGTACCGAACCAGTGCTCAGCGGACGGAGGGGCGTCGGTGGCCTTGGCGTTCGTCGCCGTGTACGAATGGCTCGTCAAGGAAGGGCCCGCGACGGCCATGGCGACGTAGAGGCCGATGAGGCAGAGCGCCGCGATGGCAACCCTATTGGCCTTGAGCCGCCGCCAGGCGTCCTGCCAGTAGGTCAGGTTAGGTCGCTCTATCGCCTCCATCCTGTCGCGATCCTTGCCGACCGGCTCGAAGAGGCTCCTATCCAGGGTCTCGCCCGACGCGTCCATAGCGCTACCTCCCCGCCACGCGGATTCTTGGATCGACCAGGCCATAGAGGAGGTCGACGACGAAGTTGGCCGTCACGAGGAAGGCCCCGAAGAACACGGTCATGCCGAGCACGAGCGTGTAGTCGAGCGACTGGACGCTCGACACGTAGAATTTACCCATGCCCGGTATGGCGAAGATCGACTCGATCACGAAGGTCCCGGTCAGCACGCTGGCCGTGATGGGACCGAGCACGGTCACTATGGGTAGTATGGCGTTCCTGATCATGTGCTTGCGGATTATGCGGAGGCGCGAGGCGCCCTTGGCCCTGGCGGTCTTGATATAGTCCTGCTGGACGACCTCGAGCATGCTCGAGCGCATGAGCCGGGAGACCAGGGCCAGGGTGTAGAACCCGAGGCCGACGGAAGGCAGGATGGTATAGGCGAAGCCCTTGTATTGGGCTATCGGCAGGAGTCCCCAGCGTATGCCGAAGAAGTATTGGAGCACGTAGCCCATGATGAAGTCGGGTATGGACGTGCCTACGATGGCTACGACGACGCAGAGGATGTCCGCGGGGCGTCCGCGGTTAAGGGCCGATACCACGCCGAGGGTCAGTCCCACCGATATGGCTATGGCGAGGGCCCGTAGGCCTAGGTCGGCCGAGTACGGGAAGGCCTTGGCGATGATATCGTTGACGGTCACGTTGGCGTACTTCATCGAGTACCCGAGGTCGCCCCGGGCCAGGCGCCCGAGGTAGGTCAGGTACTGCTGGAGGATCGGCTTATCGAAGCCGTAGTAGCGCTCCAGGTTCTGCTTCACCTGGGGCGTCATCTTCTCGCTGGCGAAGGGATCGCCGGGCATGAGCCTGACGAGTACGAAGACCACGGTGACGAGCACGAGCAGCGTAGCTAGGGAGATCAGTATTCGTTTGGCTATGTAGCGTCCCACGGCGTACCTCGTTACGGGATTCGGGAGAACCCGGTTCCGCCGGGGCGCGAAGGCCCCGGCGGAACCGGAAGGAGAGACGGAGCGGAGGGGCCCCGTCCGAGCGGGCCCTTACTTGGCGACCCTGTCGGCGTGCACGAGGTCGTAGTTCGTGCCGATGAAGTAGGTCGAGACGCCGGAGAACGCGGGATTCACGAGGAGCGACTCGCGCCTGAGCTGCATCGGGGCGATGGCGCCGTCGGAGAGCAGCTCCTTCTCGGCGTTGAACATCGCGTCCATCCTGGCGCGCTTGTCGGTGCTCTTGCGGGCGAAGGCGATGAGCTCGTCGTACCTGGCGCTGCGGTACGAGCCGTGGTTATAGGGAGAGTCGCTCGTCCACAGCTCGAGGTAGGTCATGGGATCGGAGTAGTCGGGAGCCCAGCCGGTGAAGACCATCTCGAAGGTCTTCTTGCTCTCCATGTCGAGCCGCTGCCGGTAGGGCACCTGCTTGACGTTGACCTTGATGCCCAGGGTCTTCTGGAGCTGGTCCTGCACTATCTCGGCCTGGGCCCTGGAGCGGTCGGTATCGGACGTAAGGAATTCGACGGCTATCTTGGAGGGGTCCGAGACCTTGAGCGCGGCCAGGGCCTTGGCCAGGTGCTCCTTGGCCTTGGCGGGGTCCGCCTTGACGCCGAAGCCGGCGTAGGGATACTCGGAGCCGTAATCCTTGGCGACGCCGGCCACCTGGGGCAGCACGTAGCGCGGGTTGGCGTCGTAGAGCCCCTTGGTGGTTATGTCGACGAAGTCCTGCCGATCCAGGGCGTAGTTGACGGCCAGGCGGAAGTCCTTATTGGAGAGGGGGCCCTTGCCGGCCATGTTCAGCTTGATGAAGTCGTTGGAGCCGTCGTAGTAGTAGACGACGCGATCCTTGTACTTCTCCACGTAGGCGGGAGGCACGCGTACCAGGTCGAGGTCGCCGGCGTCGAACATGGCCAGGGCGGTATTCTCGTCCGGCACTATGAGGACCTGGATCTCGTCCAGCTTGATGGCTCCGGCGTTCCAGTAGTTGGGGTTCTTTACGAGGATCATGCGATCCTCGCGGGCCCAGCTCTTGACCATGAAGGGACCTGAGTACGCGTTCTTCTCCGGCGTGGCGGCGAAGTCCTTGCCGTACTGGGCCACGAGCTCGGGCCGGGTGGCGCAGAACTGGCTCATCGAGAGCATGCCCAGGAAGTAGTCGGCGGGATAGGCCAGGCGCACCTCGAGGGTCCTATCGTCTATCGCCTTGACGCCTAGCTTCTCCACGGGAACCTTGCCGGCGTTGACCGCCTCGGCGTTCTCGAGGAGCAAGCCGAGGAAGGAGTAGGGGCTCGCGGCGGCGGGATCCATGAGGCGGCGGATGCCGTACTCGAACTCGCTCGCCTTGATCGGCTTGCCGTCGCTCCACTTGGCGTCGCGTAGCTTGAAGGTGTAGGCCAGGCCGTCGGGGGACACGGTCCACGACTCGGCTATGCCGGGCTTGACCGCACCGTCGTCCATCCTCGTCAGCCCGTCGAAGACGTGGAACGAGATGGTGGCGGACGGCATGGAATTGGCCATCTGCGGGTCGAGCGTCGGTATGTCCGACGCGTACGAGAAGCGGAAGACCTTGGCCTTCGGGGCCTCCGCCTTCTCGGCCTTGGGCGCGCAGCCGCCGGCGGCCAGCGCGGCGAGCGCGGCGATGCCGGCGAAGAACGCTAGCGATCGTTTCATCATTGCCTCCTATAGCTCCACGAGCTCTTTGGTCGTGCTCGTAAAGTTCTCGTAGCCGTCCTTGGTGACCAGGATCTGGTCCTCTATGCGCACCCCGCCCCAGCCCGGGATGTAGATCCCCGGCTCCACGGTCATCACCGCGCCCTCGGGCAGGACGTCCTCGGAGCGCGGCCCCAGGAAGGGCCGCTCGTGGACGAAGAGCCCTATGCCGTGGCCAATGCCCGTGTAGTGGTAGCCGTAGTACCTGGTGCCCTCGATGGGCCTCGTGGAGGCGGCGAAGACCTCCTTGGCCGTCGCGCCCGCCCTGACCGCGGCGAGGGTCGCCTCGACCATGGCGCGCTCGTAGGCGTAGACCTCTTTCTGCTCGTCGGTCGCCTTGCCGACGACGACGGTCCGCGTCATGTCGGCGAGGTATCCCTTATACTGCCCGCCGAAGTCGATGAGCACGAGGTCGCCCTTCTCCACGAGCCTGTCGGACGGGATGCCATGGAGGAGCGAGGTCCGCGCCCCCGATATCAGGATGCCGCCGTAGGGCTTGGTATCGGAGCCCTCGCGCACGAGGTACAGCGCCAGGAGGGCGGCGAGCTCCTTCTCCGAGACGCCGGGGCGGATGTCGCCGTAGAGCCGCGCGAGGGCGCGGTCGGCTATGGCGCAGGACTCGCGGAGCCTGGCTATCTCGTCGGGACCCTTGACCATGCGGAGCGCCTCGACGACGCCCGAGAGGGGCGCCAGCCTGACGGCGGCCCCGAGGGCCCCCGCCATGGCCGCGTGGGCGGCGTGGGTCAGGAAGTCGGACTCGAAGCCGAGCGAGGTTATACCGGCCTTCCTTGCGATGGACGCGAGGGCGGCGGGTAGCGCGGCTGCCTCGTCGCGCCAGTTGACGAGGCGTAGCGAGGGGCACTCCTGGGCGGCCTGCTCGGTATAGCGCGGGTCGGTGACGAAGACGGTCTCCGCCCGCGAGACTATCAGGTAGGAATCGTCGCCGGTATAGCCGGACAGGTACCGCACGTTCTCCGGGCGCATGATGAGCATGGCGTCGAGCCCGGTCTCGTCGAGTACGGAGGCGAGTCGATTAGAAGCCATGGCGTATCCTCCAGCTCTATAGAGCTTGTTTGGTGCATAGGATATTTGTTCTGTATCCAACTCATATACTACTGATATATCTGCTATAGTATACCCGATCTCCGATTCGTCAAGAGAAAAAAAGCCTCTCGCTCACCGCCTTGCGCGACTCGGGGGCTTCGCGTATGATCGGCCATGGACAAGTACCGCTTCACCTACCAGGACATCCACCGCACGGTGCGCGATCTTGCGGATCGCGTCGTGGCGGCCGGATACGAGACGGACGTCATCGTGGCCATCGGCTCCGGGGGCTTCATCCCCGCGCGGATGCTCCGGACCTTCATCAACAAGCCCATACTGGCCGTCGGCATAGCCTACTACGACCACGACAACCGCCCCACCGATACGCCCCGCAAGGTGCAGTGGATAGAGGAGGCGGAGCGCCAGCTCAAGGGCAAGCGCATCCTCCTCGTCGACGAGGTCGACGACTCGCGCGTGACCCTCGAGTACTGCGTGCGCGAGCTCCTGTCGCACAGGCCGGCCTCCGTCGCCGTCGCGGTACTCCACAACAAGCTCAAGGAGAAACGCGGCGCCATGCCCCCCGAGGTCGCCCTCTACTTCGCCGGGCTCGATATCGACGACAAGTGGGTCTGCTACCCCTGGGACGCGAAGGACATCGACGGGCACGACCGCGAGGCCGCGGCCGACCCGGCGCCGGGATGCCGAGGCCCGGGGCGCTAGGACGGGCCGCGTGGAACGAGACCAGGCCCCGGACGGGGTAGCCGGGGAGAAGGCCGAGCTACGGACGCGCATGAAGGCCTTCCTGGCGGCCGTCGGAGCGCGAGAGCGCGAGGCCGCGGGGCGCGAGGCCGCCGAGGCCGCGACGGCCCTACCGGCCTGGCGCGGGGCTCGCCTCGTGCTCGCGTTCCTCTCCATGCCGACCGAGCTCGACACCGCGCCCCTCCTCGAGGCGGCCCTGGCGGAAGGAAAACGCGTGGCCTGCCCTCGGATAGTCGGCCCAGAGATAGAATTCGTCGAGCTATCGGAAGGCTGGATAGACTGGCCGCGCGATCGCTGGGGCATCCCGACCCCGCCCGCGGCCGCGCCCGCGCTAGGCCCGTCCGCGATAGCGGCGACGCCCACCCTGGCCCTGGTGCCCGGCCTGGCCTTCGACGGCGAAGGCGGCAGGCTCGGGCGCGGCAAGGGTTACTACGACCGCTTCCTGGCTTCCGTGGCGGCGGCCCGCGCCGCGCTCGGGGGCGGCGCCGCTCCGTTCGCGGCGGTCGGCCTCGGCTATCGAGGCCAGCTCGTCCCCCGCGTGCCGATGGACGAGCGGGACAGCCCCCTCGACGGCCTGGCGCTCGGCTAGGGCCACTCGCCGCGCCGCCGCGCCTCGGGGTATCATGGGGCGCGGAGGCACGACATGCAGGCAAGGAAACGCGTGGCGCTCGTGGCGCACGACAACAGGAAGGCCGACCTCGTCGGCTGGGTGGAATACAACTGGCGATCGCTCCTCAGGCACGACCTCGTCTGCACCGGTACCACGGGTAGGCTCGTCGCCGAGACCATAGAGCGCAAGCGCGGCAGCGAAGGCGGCCCCGGAGCCCCGGCGGCGAACATCACGCTCCTCAAGTCGGGCCCCCTGGGAGGGGACCAGCAGCTGGGCGCGGCCATAGCCGAGGGCCGCGTGGACGCCGTCATCTTCTTCTGGGATCCCATGTCGCCGCAGCCCCACGACGTCGACGTCAAGGCCCTCCTGCGCATAGCCGTGGTCTATAACATCCCCATGGCCTGCAATCGCTCGACGGCGGACTTCCTCATATCGAGCCCCCTCTTCGAGCGGTCCTACGAGCCGATAGTCAAGGACTACTCGGCCTACATCCAGCGGACGGTCGGCTAGCGCCGCCGAGCTGGCCGCAGGCCGCCATGAGCCCGCGTCCCCGCGGCGCCCGGACGCGGACGGCGAGGCCCTCCTCCGCCAGGGACGAGGCGAAGGCCCCTACCTCCGCCTCGGTCGGGGCGCGGCCTAGGGGATGCGAGCCCGGATTGTAGGGTATGACGTTGACCAGGCAGCGGCCGGCGGCCGCGACGAAGGCGGCCACCCCGGCGGCCGCGCCCGGCCCGTCGTTGCGATCCGGGATGAGGCAGTAGTTGACGCCGAGCATGAAGTTGCGCCTCGGGGCGTAGGCCGCCGCGTCGGCCGCCAGCTCGGCGAGGCCGTAGGCCCTATTCGCCGGCATGAGGCGGCCGCGGATATCGTCGCTCGGGGCGTTGAGGCTGACCGACAGGCCCAGCCGGCGGTAGCCAAGGGCCCCGAGCCCCGCGATGCCGCCGGGCAGCCCGACGGTGCAGACGGTAACGCGCTCCTGCGCCAGCCTCAGCCCCGCCTGGTCGAAGAGGACGGCCAGGGCCCCGGACAGCCCGTCGAGGTTGTCGAGGGGCTCGCCCATGCCCATGAACACGATATTACGGAAGTCCCAGCCGAGGACGGCCTTGGCCGTCACGGCCTGGGAGACTATCTCGGCCGCCGAGAGGCTCCTGGCCAGGCCGGCCCGGCCCGTCTCGCAGAAGGCGCAGCCCATGCGGCAGCCGACCTGGGACGAGACGCAGAGCGACGCCTTGCCCCCGCGCGACGGTATGCGGACGCACTCTATCGTCGCGCCGTCCCCCAGGGCCAGGACGGCCTTGGCCGTGACGCCGAGATCGCCGGGTTCCTCCTCGACGCGCCGGGGCTCCAGGAGTCCCGCGCGGAAGCGCGGGCCGACGGTCGCCGCGTCGGCCGGGGACAGGAAGCGTCCCGGTTCCCAAAGCCCCTCGCGGAGCGCGGCGGCGTAGGCGGCCCGGAGGACCGAGGCCTTACCCGGCCCGAGCCCGGCGGCGTCCGCGAAGGAGGAGAAGCCGAGGCCGAGGATATCGATGGCGTCGTTCATCGCTTACGAGCATATCCCGGAACGCGCCGCCGCGTCACGGCTCGGCCGTCGCG
>CAZNNA010000065.1:0-1603 GCA_964573825.1 uncultured Treponemataceae bacterium | reverse complement strand
CGCCGCGTCACGGCTCGGCCGTCGCGAGATGCCGAGGCGGGTCCGCCGGCCTTGCCCCTCGCGCCGCCACGGTGTACAACTAGCGTACATCGCTAGCCCCCATAGAAACGTCAAGGAGGAACCGGTATGAAGAAGCTATTCGCGGCCCTCGCCCTCGGCACGGCCCTCGCGGCAATGCCCGCCTTCGCCCTCGGGTCCAAGGAGTCGGACTCGCCCGCCCCGTCGGCCCAGCCGACCATGAGCGCCGCCGGGCTCCCCGACCTCAAGGGACGGACCATCGTCGCCGTGACCGAGAACGCCTACACGCCGCTCAACTTCGTCGACCCCAAGACCGGCAAGTCCGTCGGCTGGGAGTACGACGCCGTCAACGAGATAGCCCGCCGCCTCAACGCCAAGGTCGACTGGCGCCTGACGAGCTGGGACCTGATGATCCAGTCCGTGCGCGACGGGCAGTTCGACGTGGGCATGGACGGCATAACCATCAACGACGAGCGCAAGGGCCAGGTGGACTTCTCCGAGCCCTACATGGTCTCCCAGCAGTTCATGCTGGTGCGCGCGGGCGAGACCCGCTTCAAGGACGAGAAGGGCTTCGCCGCCGATCCCAAGCTCCTCGTAGGCGCGCAGGCCGGCACGACCAACTTCTACGTGGCCGTCTACAACGTCCTCGACGGCGACGAGGCCAACCCGCGCATCAAGCTGTTCGAGACCTTCGGCGCCTCCGTCCAGGCCCTGCTCTCGGGCGACGTCGACACCGTGCTCATGGACGCCTCGTCGACCAAGGGCTTCATAGGCGCCAACCCCGGCAGGCTCAAGACCGTCGGCGGCCCCCTGGGGACCGAGGAATTCGGCTTCATCTTCAAGAAGGGCTCCGACCTCGTCGGCCCGTTCAACCGGGCCCTGGCCTCCATGAAGGCGGACGGCACGCTCGAGCGCCTCAACACCAAGTGGTTCTTCGAGTACCAGCCCTAGGCGAGCATGACTAGAAGGCGCTCGGGAGCCGCGACGTCGTCGGCATCCGTGGCGAGGTTGAGCGCGAGGATGGCGTCCATGCTCCGGCCAGGGGTCAGCGCCGCCCACCCCAGGCTCACCGCGTAGCCGCGCAGCCCCGACGCCGGCGCGTCCTCGGGTACCGGAAGTTCGCTCACGGCCCTGCCACCGATGAGGACCTCCGAGATCACCGGCCCGTGCGTGGTCGACCTCACCACCAACGACACGTCCTCCCCGCCGTTGACCGAGATCGTCTCGGTGCGCTCGTCGAGGTCGGCCCTGCCACCGTCACGGACATAGGTGCCGTCGTCGAAGATCCGCTCGAGGAAGAGGTCGGTGACGTCGGCCTGCAGGGCGGTCAGGCCCCACGCGAGGTCGCTGTTGTGCCCCATGACGATGCCCGGCAGTCCCGCATAGCCGAATCCGGCGACGTCGAAGGGGCACTCCGGCGTGACGCTGCGGCAGTGCAAGCCGGCCTGGTAGAGGACCCCCGGTGCGGAGATCGCGAAGTGGGGGTCGGCGGCGAGGAGCGGTCGGCCGGTCGCGGTGAGCTCACCCGACACGACCAAGGCGTTGGACCCGATGCCCTCGCCCTCGCCCAGGAGGGACGGGACGG
>CAZNNA010000064.1:0-13304 GCA_964573825.1 uncultured Treponemataceae bacterium | reverse complement strand
CAAGAACGGCTACCGGCTCCCGACCGAGTCGGAGTGGATGTGGGCCGCCATGGGCGCCACCAGGAGCAAGGGCTACTCGGGCGGCGTCTTCTCGACCGGCTACCTAAAGGCCTACGCGGGCGACGACCCGAGCACGGTCACGGACGACGGGGCGCTAGGCGATTACGCATGGTTCAGCGGTAATTCCGAAGACGCCTCGCACGATATAGGCGGGAAGCTCCCCAACGAGCTGGGCCTCTACGATATGACGGGCAATGCCGAGGAGTGGTGCCAGGATTACTATGCTACTCTTCCAACCAATGCCGTTAGAAACTATGCTGGTCCGACATCGGGTACGCTTAAAGGTCTTAAGGGCGGGCGCTACGACCTTGGGTCAATCAATTGCGTTATCAATGACAGGGTATGGAGCGCGCAACCAGATAATATTGCCGTCAATCGCGGCTTCAGGGTGGCCAGGAACGGCCAGCCCCTCTATACGATTCAGTACGACCTCAACGGCATCGAGGGGACGCTGCCGACGGACCCGAACCGCTATGACTCGAGCATGCAGGCCACGCTCTCGTCGGGCGGATCGGCGAGGCTCTTCGGTTCGCCTCCCCTGTCATGGAATTCCGCCGCCAACGGCTCGGGCACGAGCGCGGCGCTCGGGGCTGCGGTATCCATGGCCTCGGGTTCCAAGACGCTCTACGCGATATGGGCTCCGTTCGTAACCGTCGACCTGGACGGCAAGACCTTCTATACTACCGCCGCAGTGAGCCCGCCCTGGACGACGGCCGTAGAGGCTAACCCGCATGAGACGTCGCTTCGGTCGGGAGCTATTGGAGCCAACGAGAGCACGATCGTAGAGTATACGTTCATTAATACCAATAGCGGTAATCAAAGACTAGATTACCTACAGTTCTCTACGCGAATCTCGTCTACCGCTTCCGTCGGGACTCTCGAGGTAGAGTTCTTCCTTGACGGGAACTCGATTTCGCCGAATCCACAGACGATGACGTGGTCAGGGGATAATCCTTGGAGTCCATCGCCTATCCAGTACAATTTCTCGCATCCCATATCGTATATGCTTCCGTTAACTATCCGGTGGACGTACTCGAGGAACGACGGGACGAACGAGTCACCCGACGACGCGGCGTGGATAGACGATATATCTGTCACGGTTACGAGCGCGATAAGTTAATCATCGCGTCGCGGAACGGTGCGTAGGCTCTAGGATTCCTGGCGCCCTCTCGAGGGCGGCCCGGAAGAGAGCCGGCCACGCGACTAGGAGGAGCCCGAGGCGCGACAGGTACGCCTTGAACACATCGGGCCGACCTCGGCACTCGAACGGAAGCCACGACTCGCCATCCTCAATCGCCGAGAGCATGTAGTCCCTCGTCGCCTGGATATCGCGCGCCCAATAGTCAGGCTCCAAGTTATAGGCATGTAATTCTCTTTCGAGCCAGGCTAGGCGTCGGCTCAACGTCTGGGAAGCCTTGTCCTCGAAAGAACGCCTTAGCTCGCCGGACTCAAGCCGAGCGAGCGCACTGAATGACTCGCCGAAGTGAGCGTATCGCTCGTCCATGGCCGAGGCAACGCTACGCGAAGCATAGACGATATCGGTACAAATGTCGTTGAGCCTCGTTTCCCATCGAACGAGGATCTCGCGAGAGAGGAAACGCGGAGGCGAGGGAGCGTGTCGTACAGCCTGTGCAGGATACGCTATCGAGGCGTCGGGATGCAATCTACGTAGGCAGATTCCCCAGAAACCGTCCTCGTTCCGGCAGAATGGGCTGAACGGAGGCACCGTGGAGCGTGCGTCGATGGTAATATGAGCGCCCATGAACGCCCCGCCCCCTACGGTAGGGCGCATAGACGCCCTGAACAGGAGTCTATTCGTCAAAGCGGCCTCGTAGCGTCCGCTTTCGTAGGCATCGCCCTGCATGGTCGAGCGAGAGACGAGCAGGTACCGCGCGGTACCGATGCCAGAATCACCGTAGCAGCCGAAACTGAGGGCTCGCACCTTCATAGCGGGCTTAAGGCAACGCGCGAGGCTCGCCATGTCTACCCTTCGCAGGTCGAGTACGGGGCCCTCGGCGATGAGACCGGATACCGAGGCGCCTAGCATCCTCGCATGGGGTACGAGGGGATACGTATCCGCGGGACGGCCGAAGGACTCGAGCTCGCGCATGTCCTTGAAGACGTTACGGTAGACGGGATCGAAGTCTGCGCTAATGGAGAGTCCTTCTCCGGCTTCCGGGTGAAGCCGAAAATCTGGGAAGGTGTCGTCGTCCGTCATGGCGAAGGCGCGGCCCGCGAGCGCGAGCAATAGGAGGTTCCTGGACGAGCCGTAGCGGCCCTGGCCTGACAGGCCGAGCTCGTCGAAGCCCAGGGCGAAACGCAGGGCCTCGGCGTCGACGCCGTCCGCGCGGCCGAGCTCGCCCGCGAAGCGCTCGCGGAAGGCGCGATCCAGCAAGTAGACCTCTCCGCGATAGTCCCGGGAGAAGCCCTCGACGACTGCCCTCGTCTCGGCCTCGCGCTCGATCGAGTCGTCGGCGACGACGAAGGCGGGCGGCCTTACGTCCCCGCTATCCAGGGCCTTGCCCCAGGCTTCCAGCGAGGCCTTGAGCGTCTCCGGCCTATCCCGGGTGATCCAGGCCAGGTGCGATATCGTCGGCCTATCGTCGACCTCGGGCGCCTCGAACCCGTCGAGGAGCGCGCCTAAGTCCGTAAGGAGGCCGCGTTCCTTGAGCGAGCCTGCCATGCCCGGCAGCTCGGCGCACTCGGCGCTGGTCCAGCCCGCGGCCAGGAGCCGTTCCGGTAGAGCCCCGGGTAGGCAGGGGAAGCGCAGGGCGTCGAGCAGGGCGTACTCCACCCTATCCATAGCTATGGGTTCGCCCGCTCCCGGAACGAAGCCTAGGACCAGGTCCTCGCCGCGCTCCGCGTACCGGACGGGAGTAGCCAGGAGGGCCTCCCTCCCCGGTAGGACAATGGTCGAATCTCTTAGTAGGCTCATCGAGGTCACGATAGGGCAAGAATGGCCTGGCGTCAAGGAAGGCGCCACGAAGGACCATCCCGCCGAGCTACCGCGACAAGCAACCGCGCCGAGACGGCTTGCGCTCAGAATTGAAAAACATCGAGGGGCTAATCGCTTTTCCCTTGCCAAATAGCGGAAATCATGACGTACTATTATATCGAGCGATCGCTCGCTCGAATGAGGTATCCATCCATCTAAGGAGGCAGCCCATGAAGGATCAGGTAACGCTGGCGCGCGTCAACCTCTTCGCGGTACTCCGGTCGCTCGAGGGCCTTCCGGCCTACGACGAGCAGGCCCGGGCCATAGCGAACGGAAAGCGCGAGGTCGTGCAATTCACCGTGAGCGGAGTCGGCAAGGCCCGGCTCGCCATAGGCGACGGAAAGATACGGTTCACGCCGGGCGGCGGCGGGGCGTCCATAAACCTATGGTTCCCGAGCGCGGATGCGCTCAACGCCATGTTCGCCGGCACGGGAAACCCCATACCGCTCAAGGGCATCACCAAGATCTCCTACCTCAAGGGACCCTTCAGCAAGCTGACGGATCGCCTGACGCATTACCTGCGGCCGAGGCCAGAGCTGCTCAAGGACGCGACCTACCGGACGGCCAACGCCTACCTTTCCCTGCATACAGCCTTCTACGCCATGTCGGAGATCGCCAACGGCGACCCCGACGGCCGCCTGAACGCGGGCCGCATGGCCGACGGCGCCATTGTAGTGTCGGCCGTCGGAGGCCCGGCCCTCACTATCGCGGTCAAGGGCGGCGAGCTTTCGACGCTGAACGGCGACGTCCCTGCGCCGGGCAAGCGAGCGCGCATGACCTTCAAGAGCCTCGACGAGGCGGGGCAGCTCATCCGCGGGGAGCTCAGCTCCTACCTGGCCATAGGCACGGGCCAGGTGGCGCTCGGGGGCTTCACGCCCATCATCGACCACATGAACAAGCTACTCGGCCTCGTGCCGCGCTACCTGAGCTAAAGGAGGAAGCGATGAAGACCTATACCTATCCCAAGAGCCGGGAACTCTTCGCGCGAGCCGCCAAGGTCATACCCGGCGGCGTCTACGGCCACCTCGGCCCGGCCGAGGGCTGCTTCATGCCCGTCGAGGCCTTCCCCTTCTTCGCCTCCCGAGGCGAGGGCCCCTACGTATGGGACGTCGACGGCAACCGCTTCATCGACTACATGTGCGCCTACGGCCCCAACATACTCGGCTACAACGACCCGGACGTCGACGCGGCGGCCCAGGAGCAGCTCAAGAAGGGCAACTGCCTCTCCTTCCCGTCCGAGAAGCTCGTCACGCTCGGGGAGCTCATGGTCGACACGGTCGCCATGGCCGACTGGTCCTTCTTCGCCAAGAACGGCGGCGACACGACCATGTTCGCCCTCATGATAGCCAGGGCCGCCACCGGCCGCAACAAAGTGGTGCTCACGAAGGGCGGCTACCACGGCGTGGCCCCCTGGACCCAGAAGTCCGGGCACCCGGGCATCACCCCCGAGGACGTGGCCAACAACCTCTACGTGGACTTCGGCGACTTCGCCGCCCTGGAGCGGCTCTTCGCCGAGCACAAGGGCAAGATAGCCTGCTTCATGTCCACGCCCTACTACCACCCCGTCTTCGACGACAACCGCCTGCCGCCGGACGGCTACTGGAAGAAGGTCCGCGAGCTCTGCACCCGCGAGGGCGTCGTGCTGGCCATCGACGACGTGCGCTGCGGCTTCCGCCTGGACGTCCGCGGCTCCGACGCCCACTACGGCTTCGAGGCCGACCTCGAGTGCTTCTGCAAGGCCCTGGCCAACGGCTGGAACATCTCCTCGGTCTGCGGCAAGGAGTGGCTCCGCGAGGCCGCCGGCTCCGTCATGTACACGGGCTCCTACTGGCTGTCGGCGGCGCCCATCGCGGCCGCCATCGCCTGCGTCGAGAAGATGAGGAAGATCGATTCCGCCAAGGTATGCACCGAGAAGGGCAGGAAGCTGACCGCCGGCCTCGTCGAGGCGGGCAAGCGCCACGGCTTCGACCTCAAGGTCTCGGGAGAGCCCTCGATGTGGTTCATGCGCATCACCAACGACGACGACATGGATCACCACCAGGCCTGGGTCGCCGAGTGCGCCCGCCGCGGGATCTTCTTCACGAACCACCACAACATGTTCATATGCGCGGCGCTGTCCGACGCCGACATCGACTTCACGCTCGACGTGGCGGACGAGGCCTTCGCGGCCGTCAAGAAGGATGGACCCCTGTCCGCCAGGAAAGGTTGGTAATATGCCGTTAACGAAGGAAGACAGGCTCCGGCTCGAGGAGAAGGCCCACGAGCTCCGTAAGCTCTGCGTAGACACGGTGGTATGGGCGGGCTCGGGCCACGTCGGCGGCTCCATGTCGGCCATGGACATCATGACCATCCTCTACCACAAGTACATGAGGATAGATCCCAAGCGACCCGACATGCCGGACCGCGACCGCTTCATACTCTCCAAGGGCCACGTCGGCGTGGGCTACGCCCCGGTGCTGGCCGACCTCGGGTACTTCGACAAGGAACTGCTCAAGGAGTACAACCATACGGGGAGTCCCCTGGGGATGCACCTCGACTCCAAGAAAGTGAACGGCGTCGAGGCCTCGACCGGTTCGCTCGGCCACGGCCTGGCGATCGGCCTGGGGATGGCCCTGGGCGCCCGCATCAAGGGCGAGTCGTGGAGGACCTACGTGCTCCTCGGCGACGGCGAGTGCGACGAGGGCGAGGTCTGGGAGTCCGCCATGGCCGCGGCCCACTTCAAGGCGACCAACCTCGTCGCGATAGTGGATCGCAACCGCTGCATGATAGACGGCCCGACCGAGGAGGTCATGGCCCTTGAGCCCTTCGCCGACAAGTGGCGCGCCTTCGGCTTCGAGGTGGTCGAGGCGAACGGCCACGATTTCGATTCGCTGGCCTCGGCCCTCGATAAGGCCCTCGCGGCCAAGGACAAGCCCGTCGTCATCCTGGCGAATACCGTCAAGGGTTGCGGCATCGACTTCATAGCGGGCGACTACAAGTGGCACTACGGCGGCTTCGACGGGGAGAAGACGGCCAAGGCCAAGGAGAGCCTCGAGCGCTACCGAGACGAGCGCATAGCCGCCGCCGGCGGGAAAGGAGCCTAAGCATGAGCGGCATGACCTTCACCATGCTCGACGCGACCAAGATGTCGACGGCCGAGATCTACGGGCAGACCCTGTGCGAGCTCGGGGCCGACCATCCCGAGATAGTCGGCCTGTCGGCCGACCTGGCCAAGTCCACCAAGATAGGTATGTTCGGGGAGAAGTTCCCGAACCGCTTCTTCAACGTCGGCATCGCCGAGCAGAACATGTTCGGCATGGCCGCCGGCCTGGCCAAGGCGGGCCTCGTACCCTACGTCTCGACCTTCGCCATCTTCGCGTCCATGCGCTCCCTGGACCAGGTGCATACCGACATCTGCTACCAGAACCTGAACGTCAAGATAATCGCCACGCACGGCGGCACATCGTTCGGTTCGGCAGGTACGACGCACCATTCGACCGAAGACCTCTCGATCGTGCGCGCGTTCGCCAATCTCGCGGTCATCGTGCCGGCCGACGGCATAGAGACGGCCCATGCCGTCCGCGCGGCCTACGAGCGCAAGGGCCCGGTCTACATACGCATCAACCGGGGCTTCGACCAGGTCGTCTACGACAGGCCCGACTACGGCTTCGAGTTCGGCAAGGCCCAGCTGATGCGGGAAGGCAGCGACCTGACCATCATCTGCTGCGGTTCCACCGTGTGGCGCGCCGTCGAGGCCGCCAAGATGCTCGAGAAGGTCGACGGCCTCAAGGTCCGCGTCCTTAACATGCACACGGTCAAGCCGATAGACGCTGAGGCCATAGAGCGCGCCGTCAAGGAAACCAGGCGCATCATCACCGTCGAGGACCATACCGTCATAGGCGGCCTCGGCAGCGCCGTCGCCGAGGTCGCGGCCGGCACCGGCAAGTCGTTCACCTTCAAGCGCCTGGGCGTGCCCGACTGCTACTCCATCATAGGCCTGCACGAGGACCTCCTGGCCCACTACGGCATAGACGAGAACGGCATAGCGGCGGCGGTCCGCGAGATGATGGGCAAGGACTTCGAGGCCGACGACAACTGGGAAGACGAGGTCTAGCCATGGGCGACGACGAGCTATACGCGTCGAGGATATTCCTCAACTCCGCCCTGCCCCTCCTCAAGGTGGTGGTGGACGAGAAGGAGTCCCTGCGCAAGGGCTTCGCCGGCAGGAAGGGCGTCGTCCAGGTCAGCGCGCTCACCGGCCCCAGGGAGGCCGTCTACGGCGCGCCCAAGGTAGCCACGCACTTCCTCGTCGAGGACGGGGAGCTCACGGTCAAGAAGGGCGTGCACGAGTCGCCGAGCCTGGAACTCGAGTTCCCCTCGGTCGCCGCCCTCAACGGCTTCTTCAAGGGCACTTCCAAGAGGCTGCCGAAATTCAAGGGCGCCCTTAGGCAGCCAGGCCTCCTCGTGGCCACGATGAAGGCCCTCCTGGGCATGGCCGGGGCCCTCGGCGTCAAGGCGCCCCCGGCTGACGAGGCGGAACAGGCCCTCATCGTCAAGATGTACTTCTACCTCCTGTCGTCCGGCATCAGCCAGCTCAACAAGGCGGGACACCCGGCGGTATCCAAGTGGATAGGCGCGAGCCCGGACCGCGTGTACGCCTGGAGCGTGGAAGGCAGGCCCGACATCTCCGCCTACCTGCGCATCAAGGCGGGCAACAGCCGCGCCGCGCGCGGCGTCTACGAGCGATCGAGGCCCTTCTTCACGATGAGCTTCGATAGCCCGAGGAGCGCGCTCGGCATCCTCCTCTCGATCGACGACATGGTCGAGGCGACCAAGGCCGGCCGCATCATCATGAAGGGCGCCCCGGAGTTCGGGGCCGCCATCGGCGAGTACATGCTGCTCGTCGGCGGCTACGCCAAGTAAGGGGGGCGACATGAAGGCGCATTCAATCTGCCACGCTGGACTCACGGTCTCGAGCTTCGAGGCGGCGGTCCGCTGGTACCACGAGACCTTCGGCTTCCTCCTCATATCGGAGGACGTCCTGGAACCCGAGGCCACCAAGGCCCTCTTCCCGCTCTACAAGGTCGAGGGCGCCCGCGTCCGCCTAGGCTTCCTCAGGGCGCCCGGCGGTTCGGTACTCGAGATATTCGAGTTCTCGCCCAAGGCCCCCTTCAAGGACGCGGTCTGGCACATGCCCGGATACACCCACTTCGCCATGAACGTGAAGGGCGTAGCGACCTGGTACGAGCGGCTCAAGGCCAAGGGCGAGCGCTTCGTCACCGAGCCCCAGCGGACGGGAAACGTCGACTGGGTCTTCATGAAGGACCCTGACGGCAACCTCGTCGAGCTCATCGACCTCAAGGCCCTGCGGCCGGCCATCAGGCTCGTCGGGGGGCTCCTCGGGGCCTCGCTCAAGAAGGGGAAGTTCGCCAAGTACTACGCCTAGGCGGTAGTCGCTATCCGGCGGCGATACCGCCCCCCGTTACCGGGCGTCCGAAACGGAGGCCCGGTTTTTGTTACTTGATTACTGACCCTTGGTCAGTTATATTATTCCCATGTGCGACAGGAAACGCGCGAGGCGCGACGAGGACAAGGAGGCCAAGGGCGAGGCCATCCTGGACGAGGCCGAGCGGCTGTGGCTCGAACGCGGCTTCGAGGCCATTACCGTGCAGCTCCTGGCCGATAGGCTTGGCTACGCCAAGGGCACGCTCTACCTCTACTTCGGCACCAAGGAAGAGGTCTTCCTGGCCCTGCACCGTCGCTGCCTGGAGCGCTGGGCGCCGCTCGCCGAGGAGGCCCTAAGGAGCGCGGCGGCCGTCGCCGGCGGGGAACCCGCGGCCAGGGCAGTCGCCAGCGCGCTCTGCGACAGCCTGCGCTCGGTACCAGCCCTGCTCGGGCTGAGCGCGGTGCTCGGCTCGCTGCTCGAGCGGAACGTCGGGCTCGAGGCCCTGCTCGCGTACAAGCGCTGGCTGGCGAGCATGACGGCCCGGCTCGCTGCCGCCCTGGGGCGAGCCCTGCCGGGCCTCGGGGAGGACGCGAGCCTCGAGGCCCTGACCATGGTCCAGGCCTTGGCCGCCGGGCTCTTCCCCCTGGCCGAGCCCGGGAGGATCGCCCGCCTCGCCCTGGCCGAGCCGGGCCTGGAGCGGCTCAGGCTCGATTTCACCCGGTCGTTCACCTCCTGCCTCGAGGCCTACCTCGAGGGCAGGCTCGCGCTCGACGCGAGGAAAGGATAATCACGATGGAGCCACAGGACAGCCTGGCGCTCGCCCGCTTCGAGGAGAAGAGGGACTTCTTCGCCTCGGGCGCCACCCGCGATCACGGTTTCAGGGTAGCCATGCTCAGGCGCCTCAAGGACGCCATAAGGTCCCGCGAGGAAGCGATAGCCGACGCGCTCGCAGCCGACTTCGGTAAACCCCGGCTGGAATCCTACCTTACCGAGATAGGCATACTGTACGAGGAGATAGACTACGCGATACGCAACCTCAAGCGCTGGATGCGGCCGGAGAGGATCGCGGGACGCCTCGCGCTCTTCCCTACCCGCTACGAGGTGACGCGCGTCCCCAAGGGCGTCGTCCTCATCGTCGGCCCCTGGAACTATCCCTTCCAGCTGGCCATGAACCCTCTCGTAGCCGCCATAGCGGCCGGTAACTGCGCCGTGGTCAAGCCTTCCCACGTCACGGCCCGCGTGGCCGGCGTCATAGCGGCCGTCATCGAAGAGGCGCTTCCGCCCGGGCTCGCGAGCGCCGTCCCCGGCCCCGGCTCCCAGGCGGTACCAACCCTCCTCGAGCGCTATCGCTTCGACCACGTCTTCTTCACGGGAAGTCCCGCGGTCGGCGGCGACGTCGCGTCGCGCGCCGCCGCCAAGCATACGCCGGTGACGCTCGAGCTAGGCGGCAAGAGCCCGGTCATCGTGGGGCCCGGCGCTAACGTCGCCGACGCGGCTCGCCGCATCGTCTGGGCCAAGTGCGTCAACGCGGGACAGACCTGCATTGCCCCCGACTACGCCCTGGTGCATCACCCGCTCAAGGAGGCCTTCATTAGCGAGGCGGCCAAGGCCGTGAGGGAATTCTTCGGGGACGATCCCCGGGCCAGCCCCGACCTGGCCCGCATAATAAACGATCGCCGCTTCGAGACCGTGACCTCGTACCTCGCGGGAGCGAGCATTCTTTACGGAGGCGGGAGCGACCCGGCGGAGCGCTACATCGAACCCACCCTGATAGACGAGCCGTCCCTCGACGCTCCGGTCATGAGGGAGGAGATATTCGGGCCGGTCCTGCCGGTCCTCGCCTTCGACGGTATCGATGACGCGATCGGGATAGTGGAGCGCAACCCCTACCCGCTCGCGCTCTACCTATTCTGCGGGGATAGGGCCTTCCGAGACGAGGCGCTGGCCCGGGTACGCTTCGGCGGCGGCTGCGTCGGCAACGTCCTCGTCCACGTCTCCGACCCCCGCGTCCCCTTCGGCGGCGTAGGGCCCTCGGGACAGGGCCGCTACCACGGCAAGCACGGCTTCGACGAGTTCAGCCACGTGCGTACCGTCGCGTACTCGGGTCGAGGCGCGCTCAATCGCCTCGTGTTCGCGCCCTATACCGCCGCCCTATCGCGCACGGCTAGGAGACTCATGGGCTAGGCGACGACTCTACCGAGGCGACGACTCTACCGAGGCGACGACTCTACCGAGGCGACGACTCAGGCTAGGCGACGCCGCCCGCGAGGCTGGCGGCTAGGACCTTGAGGGCGCTCTCGCTCTCCCTGCCCGCCCGGCTCACCGCCTCCGCCTCGGCCGCTATGCCGTCGAAGCGGGAGCCGAGGGCCGCGACGCTCTCCTTGACGCCGGACGTGGCCGCGCTGGCCGCCGCCATATCGCGGCGCCCCCCCCCCATCGTATAGGCCAAGGCGCGGGAGGGGGCCCGGGCCACCGCGGTGAAAAGCACCGACAACGCGGGACCGGCGAGTATCTCCGCGGAGCCCTCGGCTATCTCCTTGAGGCCCCGGCCTATCTCGGCCATGGCGGCGCCTACGGCATCGGCCTCGGCGTCGACCGTCTTGAAGATAGCCTGGGCTCCCTCGTCGGCCTCGGCCGCGGCCTCCATGGAAGCGAGCGTCCTCTTGATGTCGTCGGCTATGATGCGGGCGTTCTCGTTGGTCGCCTCGGACAGCTTGCGTATCTCGTCGGCGACCACGGAGAAACCGCGGCCGGCCTCGCCCGCGTGGGCCGCCTCGATGGCGGCGTTCATGGCCAGGAGGTTGGTCTGGCTCGCGACGGCCCGTATGATCTCCACCACCTCGCCTATGGAGGCCGCCGCCGCCTTCATCTCGGCGAGCGCGGCGGAGGAACCCTCCATGCGCGCGTTGCCCTCGTCTATCGCCGACTTGAGCCGGCCTATGGCGGCGAGCCGTTCGCCCGCGATGGTCTCTATGCTCCGTATGGAGGCGGTCATCTCCTCTATAGCCGCCGATGACTGCGTGATCACCGACGATTGGTCGGCCACCCTGGACTCCACGAGCGACGAGGAGTCGCCTATTCGCTTGAAGGATTCCTTGATGGCCCGCGAGCTCGACTCGAGCGCCCCGAAGGCGGCCGTGGCGCCCGTGAGCGCGCCCCGGGCCTCGCCGACGAGGGACTCCGTCGCCTCCGCCGATTCCTTGACGGCGGCGCCGAGCCCGAGGGCGTCGCCGCTCGAGCGGATGGCCGCCTCGAGCCTACCGACCTGCGCGGCGCTCTTGCCCGCCTCAGCCCTGGCCAGCGCCAGGAGGGCGTCGTCGCGATTCCTCACGGCGCGCCCTACGAAGGCGGCTATGGAGACGACCACCAGCGCGATGACGTAGTCGTCGACGTTAGCGTTGGCCTCCGTCGAGCCGGGGCGGATCCTGAGGAAATAATCGAGCGATAGCGCCGCGAGGCTAACGACGAGGACGGAAAGGGATTGCCAGCGCCGCCTGGCGATGAGCCCCGACATGATGAGGGCGAAGCATTCCAGCATGCCGCAGAGATAGATCTCGTAGGGATCCTTGAACGGCTGCATGAACACGATCGAAGCGAAGAGGACGGACACGACGGTCGTGGCGCCGACGCTCGCCGCGACCGCGAAGCCGAGGCGCACGGCCAGGAGGAGCGACGCGGAGAGAGCGAGCAGCGCGGCGAGCGCCAGCCGTATGGCCGCGCCCGGAACGACGACGGCTACCGCGATAGCGGCGAAGGCCAAGGCCAGGAGCGTATAGGTGAGCGAGACAATCCTGCTCCGTTCCAACGACGACTCTGCGGCGTACCGCCTTAGGAACCCTTCGAGGGGATTATTCTTCATTCGCCTCTCCTTACTAGCCTGGTTAATCGATGCGCCGTATCCGCAGTATCGACGGAACGTGCCGCAAATTCCTCTCCGAGGTCCTGGCGTCCTCGGCGCTCGGGTAAGCCATGGTGAACACGCCGGACAGCGCGTCCTGGCCGTCCTCGAGCCGGCCTTCCAGGAGCCGCCCCCCGTGCTTGCGCACGGCGTTCTCTATCTCGGAGAATAGGTCCAGGACGCGCCGGCCGGTGACGTGGTAGCGCCTCGTCAGGGTCGGCGCCGTCTCCCAGGTGACCTCCACCCGTCGCTCCGCGAAGTCGGGAATGCCCGGCAGGTTCTTGCACGAGGCCCGGTGCACGATTATGCCGCGGCCGCGCGAGACGTAGCCGACGATGCGGTCGCCCACCGCCGGCTTGCAGCAGGCAGCGAAGCGTATCATGAGATCGTCGGCGCCCGTCACGCTTATGCCGGCCCGCGAGGAATCCGTGGCCTCGCCCGGTACGTAGGGCCTGAAGTCGAGCGGAGCCTCGTGCGCCTCCGCCCTATTGGCCTCGCCCCGTCGAGCCTCGCCCGGCCTACCCTCCGCGGGCCGGGCGTCTCCGTGCTTAGTATCCCCTGGTCGGACCTCGAGCTCGAGCCTGCGCTCGGAACCCTTGGCATGGGCCTTGGCCCTGTCGTCGTGCCTATCGTCGCGCTTACGCGCGACGACGTTCTTGTCTATGGCCAGGACGGCGCCCTCGGCTACGAGCCAGGCGCGGATCTTCGAGCGAGCCTTGCTCGTCTTGACGGCCTTGAGCCAGTTGATGTTGGGGCGTGCGGTCGCGCTCGTCAGTATCTCAACGACCTGGGTATTACCGAGCTCCGAGTCCAGGGGCACGATGGCGCCGTCGGCCTTGGCCGCTATGGTCTTATTGCCTACGTCGCTATGGATGGCGTAGGCGAAGTCCAGGGGCGTGGAACCGGCCGCTAGCTCTATGGCGTCG
>CAZNNA010000063.1:0-13418 GCA_964573825.1 uncultured Treponemataceae bacterium | reverse complement strand
CAAGAAATTCATAGCGGAGCAGGATCTCAGGGAAGAGCATCGCTACGTCCCCAGGATCAAGCACGACTACGGCAAGAAGATAGCCGTGGTCGGCGCCGGTCCCGCGGGCCTCTCCTGCGCCTACTACCTGGCCGAGGACGGCTATAAGGTCACCGTCTTCGAGAAGCGCGCCGCCCTCGGGGGCATGCTGACGCTGGGCATCCCCTCGTTCCGGCTCGAGAAGAACGTCGTCAACGCGGAGATAGACGTACTCAAGGCGCTCGGCGTCGAGTTCAAGACCGGCGTCGAGGTCGGCAAGGACCTGAGCCTCGCCGAGCTGCGCGCCCAGGGCTTCAAGGCCTTCTACCTGGCCATCGGCGCCCAGGCCGGCCGACGGCTGGGACTCGAGGGCGAGGACGCCCAGGGCGTCGTGACCGGCGTCGACTTCCTCCGAGAGGTCAACCTCGGCGCGGCCGAGCGGCTCTCGGGGAAGGTCGTCGTGATAGGCGGCGGCAACGTGGCCATAGACGTGGCCCGCTCGGCCGTTCGCATGGGCGCGGCCGAGGTCTCCATGTTCTGCCTGGAATCCAGGGAGGAGATGCCGGCCCTCGAGGAGGAGGTCGAGGAGGCCCTCGCCGAGCGCATAGCCATCAACAACTCCTGGGGTCCCAAGCGCATACTCGTCGAGGGCGGCCGGGTCAAGGGCGTCGAGTTCAAGAGGTGCGTCTCGGTCTTCGACGATAACAAGCGCTTCAATCCCCGGTACGACGAGGCCCAGACCCTGGTCGTCGAGGCGAGCCGCGTCCTCCTATCCGTGGGCCAGGCCATAGACTGGGGCAACCTGGTGGCCGGCACCAAGGTGGAGATCAACCCCAACAAGACCGTCAAGGCCGACCCGACCACCTACCAGAGCGCCGAGCCCGACGTCTTCGTGGGCGGCGACGCCTATACGGGCCCCAAGTTCGCCATCGACGCCATAGCCGCCGGCAAGGAAGCGGCCATCTCCATTCATCGCTTCGTCCAGCCCGGCCAGAGCCTGCTCTACGGCCGCACCAAGCGCGCCTACAAGGCCTTCGACAAGGACGCCTACGACCTGGAGAGCTACGACCGCCAGCCCAGGCAGCGCCCGCTCCAGGAGGCCGCTCACGGAGGGCCGGTATCCTTCGCCGACGGCCGCGGGACCCTTACCGAGGAGCAGATCAGGCGGGAGACCGAGCGCTGCCTGAGCTGCGGCGCCACTGTCGTGGACGAGTTCATGTGCGTCGGCTGCGGCGCCTGTACGCTCAAGTGCAAATTCGACGCCATCAAGCTCGTCAAGCGCTACGACGTCATGGGCGTAGAGGTCAGGAAGCTGAAGCCTATCATCGTCAAGTACATGCTGAAGCGCAAGGTTAAGATAGCCCTCGCCAAGCCCGTCAAGAAGCTAGCCGCCGCCATTCGCGGCGACAACTAAGCATTTGCAGTACCGGGACCCGGCCGTAATGCGCCGGGTCCTGCCCGTAGGGTCCTCGCGCCCCTACCGCCATCGAGAAAGGAAGAGGATGCACGAGCTCGGCGTCGTCATAGAGGTCGTCAAGACCGTAGAGGAGTTCGCCAAGGAGAACGGCGTCGAGCGGATCGAGGCCCTCGTACTGCAGATAGGCGAGCTCTCGGCCATGATTCCCTCCTACATAGAGGCCTGCTATCCCTGCGCCGTCGAGGGCACCATGCTCGAACACGCCGAGCTAAGGATAGAGGTGCTGCCCGGCAATGCCCGCTGCAAGGAATGCGGGAGTATCTATAATTTCCTAAGAACCGAGGGCGTATGCCCCGACTGCCATATCAAGAACCCGGAGTTGCTTGGCGGCCGCGAGTTCATGATCAAGGAAATCGTAGCGAGCTAGCGGGTTTCCAGGCAGCCTCCTGCCCCGGTTCCCTTCATGGGACGGGGCATCATATTAGACCTAATCTGATACTTCTGTCTATTTAGACTATTGTGTTGTTATAAATCTCTATACGAGCGCAAGGAGAGGATATGGCTATCAACGAGAAGGTCCTGAACCTGGCCAACAAGATTGGCAACAAGAAGCGCGGCGCCAAGAACGAGATCAAGGCTACCGATCCGGAATACCTGATAATGGAACCCGTGGTCACGGGCGACATGGCCGACGTGGCCATGCACTTGGAGTTTCGCGTTCCCAAGAGCGCCCAGGACGTGGCGCCCCTCTGCGGCAAGTCGGTAGAGGAGACGCAGCGCCTCCTCCTCGAGCTAGCAGACGTGGGCGTGTGCTTCGTCAACGTGAAGGACGGCGTCGATAAGTTCTGGTACGACACCTGGATCCCCGGCATCATGGAGATGATGGTCAATAAGTACTCCCAGGTGGAGAAGCATCCCCAGATAGGCCGCTCCATGGAGGCCTACGGTCGCGTCCGGGGCCCCATGACCGCGGGCGTCTTCCCCGTCGGTACGGGACTCATGCGCGTCATACCCATCGAGACGGCCATATCCGGGGAGACCCGCCGCGCCGACTACGAGGAGGTATCCAGGTACCTCAACGAGAACGATCTCTTCTCCGTCTCCAACTGTTCCTGCCGCTCGACCCGCGAGATCATGGGCGAGGGCTGCGGGCACCTTAAGGAAGACATGTGCATCCAGATGGGCCACGCGGCGGAATACTACATCAGGACGGGCCGAGGCCGTAAGATAACCCGCGAGGAGGCTTTCGAGGTCATCAGGAAGGCCGAGGAAAACGGCCTCATGCACCAGATCCCGAACATCGACGGTAACGGCAAGACGCACGCCATCTGTAACTGCTGTGGCTGCGGCTGCCTCTCCCTGCGCACGGCGGAGATGTTCCATAACACCGACATGGTGCGCTCCAACTATATCGCCAGGATCGACTCCGAGAAATGCATGGCCTGCGGCGAGTGCGTCGAGAACTGCCCCGTCGGGGCCGTCAAGCTCGGGCAGAAGATTTGCGCCAAGAAGCCCCTGCCCAAGCTGAGGAAGCCCGACCTGCCCTACGACACCGAGTGGACGTCCGAGCACTGGAACCCCGACTACCGCACCAATCGCGAGGTATCCTTCAAGACCGGCACGAGCCCGTGCAAGGCCGAGTGCCCCGCGCATATCGGCATCCAGGGCTATATCAAGCTAGCCTCGGAGGGTAAGTACCGCGAGGCCCTGGAACTCATCAAGAGGGAGAACCCCTTTCCCGCCGTCTGCGGGCGCATCTGCTCCAAGCGCTGCGAGGCCGGCTGTACCCGTAACGGGCTCGACGAGCCGGTGGCCATAGACGACATCAAGAAATTCATCGCCGACCAGGACATGGTCGCGGGCAACCGCTTCGTGCCGGTTAAGCGCCACGACTATAGCGACAAGAAGATCGCCATAGTCGGCGCGGGCCCCGCCGGCCTCTCCTGCGCCTACTACCTGGCGCTCGACGGCTACTCCGTCACCGTCTTCGAGAAGGAGAAGCGCCTCGGCGGCATGCTGACGCTCGGCATCCCCTCCTTCCGCCTGGAGAAGGACGTCATAGACGCCGAGATCGACGTGCTCAGGGAGCTCGGCGTCGAGTTCAGGACCGGCGTCGAGGTAGGCAAGGACGTCACCCTCGACGCCCTCAGGTCCCAGGGCTACCGAGGCTTCTACCTGGCCATCGGCTGCCAGGCCGGGCGCCGCCTCGGCATCGAGGGAGAGGACGCCGCGGGCGTCTATTTAGGCGTCGACTTCATGCGCCGCGTCAACCTGGGCGAGAGCCTCAGCCTACCGGGGAAGGTCATAGTCATCGGCGGCGGCAACGTAGCCATAGACGTCGCCCGCACCGCCGGTCGCGTCGACGCTACGGGCGTCTCGCTCTACAGCCTGGAGAGCCGCAAGGAGATGCCCGCGGCCCTCGACGAGATAGCCGAGGCGGAGGAAGAGCATATCGCCATAGAGAACGGCTGGGGCCCCAAGCGCATCGTCGTCGAGGGCGGCAAGGTCGTCGGCGTCGAGTTCAAGCGCTGCGTCGCCGTCTTCGACGAGAGTAAGCGCTTCAGCCCCCGCTACGACGAAGCCGACGCCAAGATCGTGCCCGCCGACTACGTCATCGCCTCCATCGGGCAGGCCATAGACTGGGGTTCGCTCCTCGACGGCAGCAGGGTCCAGCTCAAGCCGAACAAGGGCGTCATCGCCGACGGACTCACCTACCAGACCGCCGAACCGGACGTCTTCACGGGCGGCGACGTCTATACGGGTCCCCGCTTCGCCATAGACGCCATAGCGGCCGGCAAGGAGGGCGCCATATCCCTCCACCGTTACGTACAGAACGGCCAGAGCCTCGTCATGGGTCGCCTGAAGCGCGACTACGTGCCGCTCAACAAGGACAACGTCGACCTCGACGGCTTCGACAACGTTCCGAGGCAGCGAGCCGCCCATGCCCATGGCGGCAAGCCGACCTTCAAGGACACCCGCGGTACCTTTACGCCGGAGCAGATCAAGACCGAGGCCTCGCGCTGCCTGGCCTGCGGCGTCAGCATCGTGGACGAGACCATGTGCGTCGGCTGCGGGCAGTGCACGACCAAGTGCAGGTTCGACGCCATCAGTCTCGAGCGCGTCTACGACGGCCACGGCGAGGACTTCCGCGACCTCAAGCCCATACTCGTCAAGAGCGTCCTCAAGCGCAGGCTCAGGATAGCCGTCAAGAAACCCATCAAGAAGCTCAAGGCCGCCCTGGCCAAGGATAGCGATTAAGAGCCGCCGGCCGGGAGCGAACGCCTCCCGGCCGACCCATCGCTTCGGTTCAGTGCGCCTCGGTCAAGGCAATAAGGAAAACCTCGCACCGTAAGAACTTCATTCTCATTATATGATTGACAAGTAGGAAAAACGGCCCTATCGTCGAACCTTACGCGTAGAAACGCCGCGACGGCGGGGGAAGCTATGGCTCGCCGCGACGTAGTCACAAAGCGTAAAGGAGGCAACGATTGGAACAGAAACGAGGCAACTGGAGTTCGAGTCTCGGCTTCATCATGGCCGCCGCCGGCTCTGCCATTGGGCTTGGCAACATCTGGCGATTCCCGTACCTAGCAGGCTCTAATGGCGGTAGCGCCTTCATTATCATTTACCTTGGATTTGTCTTCACGATAGGCCTGAGCGTGATGATAGCCGAGTTCGCCGTAGGCCGGCGGACGGGGCTATCGGCCGTAGGCGCCTACAAGTCGTACAGCAAGCGATGGACCTTCGCGGGCGTCCTCGGCGTGCTGTCCGGCTTCCTCATCATGGGCTTCTATCCCGTGGTGGGCGGCTGGGCCCTGGCCTACGTCTTCAAGTCCTTCACAGGCCTCCTATCGGACGCCAGCGCCATTGGCGACGCCTTCGGCGCCTTCATCGGCAACCCCTGGCAGCCCCTCCTCTGGATGGCGGCCTACATGATCCTCAACATCCTGATCGTGGCCAAGGGCATCGCCAGCGGCATAGAGAAGGCGGGGAAGCTCCTCATGCCCGCCCTCTACATAATGCTCATTCTACTGGCTATACGCAGCATATCGCTGCCCGGAGCCTCGGCCGGCCTCGTGTTCCTCTTCAAGCCCGACTTCTCGGTCGTCAATGGGGGAACCTTCCTAGCGGCCCTCGGGCAGGCCTTCTTCTCCCTGAGCCTTGGCATGGGTTGCATGATCACCTACGGTAGCTACCTTAAGAAGGATCAAGTTCTTCCGAAGAACGCATTCATAAGCACGGCGATGGATACAGCGGCCGCCTTGCTCGCCGGTATAGCTATCTTTCCCGCCGTCTTCGCCTTCGGTATGCAACCGACGGCCGGACCCGGCCTCGTGTTCGTGGTCGTCCCGACCGTCTTCGCCAAGATGGGCCTACTGGGCATCGTCTCATCAATAGTCTTCTTCGTAGCCTTGACGGTCGCCGCACTGACCTCGTCGGTATCGCTCCTCGAGGTCGTCGTAGCCTACCTCATAGACCAGAGGAAGATGGATCGCAAGAAGGCGGTATGGTTGTCCTCAATCGTCATGGTGGTGATGTGCGTCCTGGCCTCGCTCTCCCTGGGCGTCATGTCCGGCATGCCCATACCCGTCCTCGGCGTCGGCGCCTTCGACTTCTTCGACATCCTGACCGACAAGATATTCCTCGCCATAGGCGGGCTCCTCCTCTGCGTCTTCATCGGCTGGTTCATGAAGAAGGAGGACCTGAGGGCCGAGCTGACCAATGAGGGAAGCCTACCCTTCAAGGGCTTCGACCTGTGGTACAACTTCACCAAGTTCGTTGCGCCCATAGCCATAGCCTTCATAGCGGTGGCGGGCATCGTATCGATGAGCGGCAAGATAGCCCTCATGGTATTCGGCCTGGCGGTCATCGCGCTCTCGGCCGTCTTCTCCAAGAAATTCTAGCTAGCCCTCGACACGCGCAAGGGGCGCGGCCTTCGCAGGCCGCGCCCCTTCTTTAAATGCCGTCCCTAGAGCTGGCCCGGGAAGAGATACTCGGCGCTCGGCTTGGGGGCGGGCACGGCACGCTCGACCCGCAGGACGGGCACGCGACCCTCCTTGCCGGTATAGGGATCGGGGACGGTCTCAACCCCGAGGACGCCCTCGAGCTCGAGCCACTCGAAGGCTGAGAAGGCGGCCAGCCCGGGCCCCTCGACGAGAAGCCCTAGCGGCTCGGCGTCGGCGACGCAGCAGGTGACGAGGAGGCGAATGGCGTAGAGCCGCTCAGGCGGCGTGGTAGCGGGCCTATAGGCAAAGCCGACGAGGCTGGCCCGGCGGCCCTGGAAGCGCTCCGGCTCGGCGCCCAGGAGTCCTATCAAGGCGGCGTGGGACCATTCAGCGAACCGGATGGTCTCTCCCGGTCCGAGGGAGGACAGGTAGTCCTCGACGCTGTCGAAGCCGGCCTGCCCCGAGCGAGCCGTCTTCATGACCCGCATACCGGTACCCTCCTCGCTGAGGCCGCGCGGGCCGGCGCCTATCGATGCGACCAAGGGCGCCAGGAACAGCGCCAAGCCGAGGCGCGGCCGGGCCGCCCCCCGGCCCTTCAGGGCGCGTACTACGGCCACGAACCCGAGGATCGAGAAACCCGCGACGGCTCCTACGGTGTAGGGCGCCATCCTGGGGTGCAGGTAATACCCGAGGGAACCCCTGAGGGCAAGCGAGGCGATGAAGGACGCCCAGGCCAGAAGCGCGAGTCCCCAGGCCAGGCCGCCATACGCACACGTCGACGCGCGTTTCGTTCCGTTCATGATAAGGCTCCGATGAGGTCACCGTAGTTTATGGCGATGCCCGAGGCTAGGCATAGCAAGGTCGTCAAGGCGAGGAGAGCCAGGACGAAGCGCGGCCTAAAGCCGCCAAGCAGCATCAGGGTGTTCTTGACGTCCATCATCGGTCCATAGACCATGAAGGCTACCACCGCGCCTGGGGTGAAGTATCCGGCGAAGGTCGCGGCGATGAAGGCGTCGGCCTCGGAGCAGAGCGACAGGACGTAGGCTAGAAGCATAAGGACGGCCACGGACAGGATGGGATGGAGCCCGATACCGATGAGCGAGGCTCTCGGTACGGCTACCTGCATGAGGGAGGCTACGGTCGCGCCCATGATGAGGAAGCGGCCGACGTCATAGAGCTCGCTTGAGGCGTGAACCAGTACTTCCTTGATAAGGTCGGCCGTCGAGCGCCTGGCCGCCGGTTCCCGCGAGCAGTGGCATTCGTGCTCGTGCTCGTGCTCGTGCTCATGCTCGTGCTCATGCTCGTGCTCGTGCTCGTGCTCATGCTCGTGCTCGTGCTCATGCTCGTGCTCATGCTTATGCTCGCGCTGGAACGAGGCCTCGCCCTCGTGACCATGCGAGCAGGCGCAGTCATGGGCGCTCGAGGAAACGACGGCGTCATCCTTGAGAGGCTTGCGTAGCGACGGCGCGAGGCCGACTATCCAACCGACCAGCATCGCTATGCCCATGCCTAAGCCGCCGCGGGCCAGGACCGCCGTCCAACTGCCCCCGAAGGCCATCCAGGTGGAGAGGAGGACCACGGGGTTGACGATCGCGACCGAGAGGAGGAAGGACACCGCGATAGGCGTAGGCAGCCCCTTGGCGATAAGCCGTCGGGTGACCGGCACGTTGGCGCACTCGCATATCGGAAAGGCAAAGCCGGAGAGCGAGGCTATGAAGAGACCGAGGAGACGGTTCCTGGGTATGATCCTAGCAAGCAGGTTCGGCGTTACCAGGGTATTGATAAGCGAGGAGAGCAGGGTGCCCAGCAGCACGAAGGGAAAGGCCTCTAGTAAAATGCCCATGAGCACGGTAAGGAAATCAGAGGCCTCCCGAAGGCTGCCTTGCCTGATTCCGGTTCCGAGCGCGAGGGCCCCGACCAGGGCGAGGGCTAGCAAGGCTATGGGGGCGAGGCCTACGGCCCTCGTGGCAGTACGTCTTTTATCCACGGATCCTCCTTATAAACAAACGCATGCTATGGCCTCGGCGGCCTAGCCTAGGCTCGAACTACGTAATGCTTATGCATCCGAGTCGGCGCATGCTCCAGGCGACCTCGGTTCCTCGCCCGAGCGAAGGCCTCAGGAGGCCTCGGCCTCCCCTTCCTTCTCTCCGGCCACGTCGCGGTGCATGAAGCGCTTGATATCGGCTAGCTCGCCGTAGCGCCCGAGGGCTGCCATCATCTTGACGATGGTCGCCTCCCTCGTCATGTCCACGGCCGAGATGAGGCCGTAGAAGGCCGCGTCGGAGGCGGCCTTGTAGAGGCTCAGGTCCACCTTGCCGACGGGAGACTGGCTGCAGACGGCTATGGGAGCGCCCCGGGACGCCGCCGCGGAGAAGAGCGCGGCGAGGCCTGGATCGTCGCTCGGGACGTTACCCGAGCCGTAGGCCTCTATGACGAGGCCCTTCGCGCGCCCCGTCTCGAGCGCCGGCACGAGGGTCCCGTAGTCGTAGCCCGGGAAGATGGGCGCCAGGAGCACCGCGGGGTCGTGCCTCGCGTCGAGGCTGAAGGGCTCGCTGGGCCTCTGCAGGTAGCGCTCGGTAAAGCGTTCCATGGTTATGCCTAGCTTGGCCAGGGGCCGGTAGTTGGGGCTATAGAAGGCGTCGAAGTCCCAGGCGTCCTTCTTCTTGACGCGGTTGCCGCGGTAGACGGTATTGGCGAACTGGACGACGACCTCGCGGCAGCCCGAGTGGAGCGCCACCTCCACGGCCGCCACGAGGTTCCCGAAGGCATCGCTGCGCTTGGCCTTGAGCGGCAGCTGGGAACCGGTGAGCACGACGGGCTTCCCTAGGTTGGCAAGGAAGAACGACAGCGCGCTAGCGGTATAGGCCATGGTATCGGTGCCGTGGACCACGACGAAGCCGTCGTACTCATCGTAGCTACGCTCTATCTCCCGGGCTATGGCGACCCAGTGGCTCGGCTTGAAGAGCGACGAGTCCAGGTTGAAGAGCCGGCTCTGGACGAGCTCGGCGTCGAAGAGGGCCGGGAGCGCGCTCTGGACGTAGCCTAGGGCGTAGTCGCCCGGCGACAGGTGCCCGGCCTCGTCGGCCTGCATGGCGAAGGTCCCGCCGGTATGGATGATGGAGATGCGCTTCATCTCGATGGTCGCTCCCTTCTGCGATCGAGGACGGGGCGATGATACCCGAGTCGCGAGGGGCTGGCAATCGGCCGGTCGGGACGCTTGCGCAATCGGGCTCGGGCGCGCTACGGTACATCCCATGACCGACGTACCCACAGTTCTGCTCAAGCCCCGCGAGGAAGACAGGCTCCTTCGCGGCCACCCATGGGTCTACGACAACGAGATAGCCCGCGTCATGGGCGAGCCGGCTCCCGGCGCCGAGGTTAGGCTCAGTTCCTCTCGCGGCAAGTTCCTCGGCTCGGCGCTCTGGAGCCCCGCCTCTAAGATACGGGCGCGCCGCTACTCCTTCCGCGACGCTGCCTTCGACCGCCTCTTCGTCGAGGCGCGACTACGCGAGGCCCTGAGGCGGCGCTCAGCCAGCCGGGACCTCGCGAATGACTCCTACAGGGCGGTCTTCGGCGAGGCCGACGGGCTACCCGGCCTTATCGTCGACCGCTTCGCCGCGAGCGATTCCGGCTCGTCCTGGCTATCGGTGCAACTGCTCGCCCGGGGAATAGACGAGAGGCGCGAGCTCGTGCTCGACGCGCTCGAGGCGGTCCTCTCGCCCGACGGCATAATGGAACGGAGCGAGGCGCCGGTACGGGCCCTCGAGGGACTCGAGGCGCGCTCTGGACTCGCCCGCGGCTCGGTACCGGAATCCATACGCATCCGCGAGAACGGACTGGAGTTCGAGGCTAGCCTAGGCTCGGGCCAGAAGACCGGATGGTTCCTGGACCAACGCGAGAACCGGGCCGCCGCGGCCCGCTACGCCTCCGGGCGTCGCGTCCTGGACGCGTTCTGCAACCAGGGCGGCTTCGCCCTGGCCGCGGCGGCGGCGGGCGCGACCTCGGTCACGGCCCTGGACTCGTCGGCGGAGGCCATAGAGTCGGTACGATCCAACGCCGCGCGGAACGGCCTCCCTGAGCGTGTACGCTACGTGACGGCCAACGCCTTCGAGTACCTTCGCGAGGCCGAGCGCTCGGGCGAGCGTTACGATCTCGTCATCCTGGATCCGCCGGCCTTCGCCAAGAGCAAGGCCGCCCTCGAGGGCGCCATGCGAGGCTACAAGGACGTCAACCTGAGGGCGCTCAGGCTCCTTGCGCCCGGCGGCATCCTGGCCACCTTCTCCTGCTCCTTCTGGCTGTCCCGCGACAGGCTCCGCGAGGCCCTCGAATCGGCCGCGGCCGATTCCGGCGTAACGCTCCGCTACCTCGAGGAACTCGGCCAGGCACCGGACCACCCTATCGTCTCGGGCTACCCGGAATCGGGCTATCTCAAGGGCTTCATAGTCGAGGCCTGGCCTCGGAGCTAGCCGGGAAGCTATGGAAACGACTGGCCCTGAAAGACATTGACGGCTAGGCATACGCGCGGCATACTAGAGCTTTAAGAGGTTTATTATCTTTTGGATATCACAAGCCTAACGCTTACGAGTGCCGTCCTCTCCTTCGCCCTCTTCCTCATGTCGTCGTTGACCTGGCTATCGTCGAGGGGCCGCATAGACGGTACGGGCGATTGGTTCATTGGCTTTTCTCTCATAGCCTTAGGCATTGGCACGCTAGGCCTCGGCAACGCGGGGGGGTCTACCCTGGCGATCGTTGGGGGCAACTGGCTCGTGGTGGCCGGCGTCGCCGTCAAGGCCGTGGGCTTCGCCCGCTTCCTCGGCGCCGAGCCCGGCCCGCCCAGGAAGGCCTATGGAGCGACGGCCCTCATTGCCCTTCCGCTGCTCATCGTTACGCACCTAGCCTATCCCGACGGCGACGCGTTCATGGGCGTGACGAGCACGGCCTACCTCTGCTTCGGGCTCGGTACCCTCTACTACCTAGTCACCTACCGGATGCCTGAGCTCGGGGTCGAGATAGGCGCCGCCGTGGCCATCTTCGTCGCCTACTCGGGCCTGTACGCGCTGAGGCTGACCCGCGTCATCTACGAGACGGCCTCGGGCCGGGTCATACCGCCCGACGACGCCATGGAGGCGGGCATTTTAATCGCGGTCACCACGCTCCTGGCATGCATAGCCGTGGTAGAGATGCAGCTCATGCAGGCGAGCCTCCGCGACTCGCTCCGTAGGGCCGGCGACGACATGGCCGCGGCCAACCGGGCGCTGACGGAAGAGATCGTCAGGCGTACCATGGCCGAGAGCCGGCTCCTATCGACCAACGAGGAGCTGGCCTCGACGCAGCGCGAGATACTCGTGACGCTGTCGGAGATAGTGGAGTTCCGCTCCAAGGAGACTGCCCTGCACGTGGCCAGGGTCGGAGAGTACTCTCGGCTCCTGGGCCTCAAGGCCGGACTCTCGGACGGCGAGGCGAGGCTCCTCGGGGACGCCGCCCCCATGCACGACATAGGCAAGATATCCATAGCCGACGATATACTCAACAAGCCGGGATCCTTGAGCGCCGACGAGTCCGCGGCCATGCGCTCGCACACCGTCGTCGGTCACAGCCTCCTCTACAAGTCGCAGCGCCCCTTGCTACGCATGGCCGCCGGCATAGCGTTGGAGCACCACGAGTACTGGGACGGCTCGGGCTACCCCTACGGCAAGCGAGGCGCGGAGACAAGCCTCTCCGGCCGGATCGTCTGCCTCTGCGACGTCTTCGACGCGCTCCTCTCGCCGCGCCCCTACAAGCAGCCCTGGGACATAGACCGAGTCCTCTCCTTCATCGCCGCCGAGAAGGGTAAGATGTTCGATCCGGCGCTCGCCGAGACCTTCCTGGCCAACGCGCAGAGCTTCGTAGCCATTGCCGAGTCGATGAGGGACGAGATACTCGGCTAGCGCGTCGCGAAGGCCTACCGCGCTGCGGACCGCCGGCCAAGCATGCGGAGCGCCTCGCCTAGGGCCTGCTCGAAGCCTGCAAGGAGTCGCTCAAGGTCATCTCGCGAGCCGGCCTCCACCCCGGCCGCCCGCTCTATGGCCGCCGCGGCCGCCGCGAGGCCGGGCATGCGCATGGAGGCGGCCGCGCCATGGAGGGCATGAGCGCGCAGGGCTAGGGCCTTACCGCTAAGCGCTCGCAGCTCCTCGGCGGCCCCGGCGTAGGACGAGACGAAGCGTAGCTCGAGCGCGCGCAGGGTCTCGCGGTCGCCGCCGAGGGCCTCGAGCAGGGCCTCCGGAAGGTAGGCGGCGGCCCCATCGCTCTCAGACCCTCGAGCCTCGGACGGAAGCCCTATCGCCGAGTCGCCGTCCGTATCGCTCGAGGCATCGCTCGCGGCGGCGTCAAAGGAACGGGCCGCCGCGACGGAGGGCGCCTCTGCCCCATCGAGCCGCTCGGGCTCGTAGCGTTCAGTCAGCTCCGCTATCGCCGCGAGCAGGGTCCTAGGGTCGACGGGCTTGGCCAGGAACCCGTCCATACCGGACTCGAAGGCCCGGGCTCGTCCCGTGACGTTGCCGCTCAGGGCGATGACGGGCAGGCGCTCGAGCCCGGGCGTCGTGCGGATGGCCGCCGTCGCCTCGTAGCCGTCCATGAGCGGCATCTGTATGTCCATGACGACGCAGGCGAGCCGCCCGTCCCGCAGGCCGGCCGAGGCCAGGGAGACCGCGGCCTGCCCCGAGTCGGCCTCCGCCACGTCGTACCCGCCGGCCTCGAGGATGCGCCTGAGTATACTGCGATTGAGCTCCTCGTCCTCCACGATGAGGACGATGGGTCGCTCTCCGCTCGCCGCCGCCGAGCCCGCGCGTGCGCTCCCGGCCGGGTAGGCCTCGGGGACGGCAGCCGGGTCGAGGGGCAGGGTCAGAGTAAAGACGCTACCCTTCCCGGGAACGCTCGAGGCTCGCAGGTCGCCGCCGAGGGCCTTGGCCAGTCCGAGGCTGATGGCCAGGCCGAGCCCGGTGCCGCCGTAGCGCCGGCGCGTAGACGAATCGGCCTGGGAGAAGGGCGTGAAGAGCCTG